>JBAQCP010000245.1:0-2207 GCA_049294295.1 Gammaproteobacteria bacterium
ACATATAGCAGAAGTATCGTTATAAATGGATTCCCGCTTTCGCGGGAATGACAGTAGTGGCTCGCAATGACAGCAGCTATATCGAAGGCAACCCTCACTACCTAGCTGCTTACCTAGCAACATAGCCATTAACTAAAAAAAACAACAAAGGCCCCCACGTGAACTACCTAATCAGCTTCTCCATTTTCCGTCGCAACCGAAATTTTGCTCTATTATATATCGGCCAATTCGTTTCCTTTCTAGGAACCATGATCACCAGCGTGGCACTCCCTTACCAGATTTACACCTTAACGCATTCTACCTTGATGGTTGGCTTGTTAAGCTTGTTCCAACTAATTCCTTTAGTGTTTACCGCGTTAGTCGGCGGCGTATTTGCCGATCGTTATCATCGTCGGCGATTACTATTAATTGCTGAAGGTGCATTAGTACTGGGCTGTTCAATCTTGGCATGGAACGCGCATTTAGCATCCCCTCACATCTGGGCCATTTTCGCAGCCGCTATGCTAATGTCTGCGTTTAACGGGTTGCACCGCCCTGCGTTGGAAAGCATCGTCCAGCAATTAGTCGCAAAAGAGGATTTTCCTATTGTTGGTTCACTAGGAACCTTTAAAAGCAGTGTTTGCATGATTGCAGGTCCTGCAATTGGCGGACTTATTATCGCAACCAGCGGTGTAGTAATAACGTATTTAGTCGATTGCGCAACCTTCGCAGTGTCACTAACGGCTTTATTAATGATGACGCATATCCCCAAACCTGTTTTATCAGTACCCGATGATTCAAGCTGGGCCTCATTAAAAGCTAGCTTGCGTTATGCGAAGTCCAGGCAAGAATTGCTAGGAACGTATTTTGTTGATTTTATCGCGATGGTTTTTGGAATGCCCATGGCTTTATTTCCGGCAATTGCTCTGACGTTTGGAGGTGCGAAAGTATTAGGTATGTTGTATGCAGCACCAGCAGTCGGTGCCTTGTTGATTTCCCTTTTTAGTGGTTGGGCTAACGATGTTAAGCGCCACGGTGCGGCTGTTGCGATTGCGGCAGGGTTATGGGGTGTGTCGATTATATTTTTTGGGTTATCATCTAATTTATACCTATCGCTATTTTTCTTAGCGCTGGCAGGTGGGTTTGATGCCATCAGTGGGATTTTCCGTAGTGTGATGTGGAATCAAACGATTCCAACAGCCCTTCGTGGCCGCATGGCGGGTATTGAGATGATTAGTTACATTGGCGGTCCTCGTTTGGGTGATACAGAAGCGGGGTTAATGGCTGCTGCTTTTGGTATTACTTTCTCAGTTGTCTCCGGCGGCGTATTATGTGTTTTAGGGGTGGGTGTTTGTTGCTGGTTTTTACCCAGATTTTGGCATTATGAAGCGAAGGATTTTTCATCATGATCGATCAGCCATTTATAGGCATGCAGTATTTATTAGATGGCTTTGCTTTAATTGCAACGCGCGGTTTGCGTCGTTTTGCTATTATTCCATTGATCATTAATATTTTATTATTTATTGGGTTCTTTCTGGTGCTTAGGCATTTTATGGGAGAGTTTAATGCTTGGTTTGCTACCTTCTTGCCGCATTGGTTGTTATGGCTTAGTTGGGTGCTATGGATTTTATTCTTTGTTAGTTATCTTGTCGTACTTCTCTATACCTTTGTCACTATAGCCAATTTAGTTTGTGCTCCCTTCAATAGCTTCTTAGCTGAAAAAGTGGAGTATTACTTAACAGGCGGTGTCACAGAATCCCGCACTTTGATGCAAAATATTAAAGATGTGCCGCGGATTATTGGCCGGCAATTAGCCATTTTAGGCTATTACTTACCCCGGGCATTAGGATTATTGATTTTATTTTTTATTCCGGGGGTGCAATTGATTGCACCGGTTTTACTGTTTTTATTTCATGCGTGGTTTATCGCCTTAACCTATATGGATTATCCAACCGATAATCATCGGGTTCCTATTCGGGAAGTACGTGATTGGTTAGAGGAAAGAAGGTGGATTTCGTTAGGGTTTGGGGCGTCTACCTTAGTGGCTACCATGATCCCGGTTCTCAACTTTTTTGCAATCCCTGCGGCGGTTGCGGGTGCGACAAAATACTGGGTTGAGCAAAGAAGGAAATGATATACTAGGCGTTCTGTCGGGTTGTTATTATAACCTGGATGACCTAACAGTCGTCATTGAGAGAGCGCGTAGCCTGGATGGAGCGAAGCGGAAT
>JBAQCP010000246.1:0-12484 GCA_049294295.1 Gammaproteobacteria bacterium
ACTGTCATTCCCGCGAAAGCGGGAATCTATTTGAAACATACAGCAGAAGTATCGTTATAAATGGATTCCCGCTTTCGCGGGAATGACAGTAATGGCTTGTAATAACAGTAGTGACTTGCGATGACAGTAATGGCTTGTAATAACAGTAGTGACTCGCGATGACAGTGGTGGTGTAGCTCGCATACAATGCTATTCTTTCGGAAACCTCAAAATAACCGTCGTCCCTAATCCTTTCTCACTAACAATATCAATCGTCCCATGATGCAGTTCCACAATAGACTTCACAATCGGCAAGCCTAAACCACTACCACCATCATTCACCGAGCGAGCAGAGTCTACTCGATAAAAACGATCAAATAATTTCGCGATATGCTCTTTCGCAATGCCTATTCCATGATCAATTAGTTTAATCTCTACCGTACTGGCATGATCACTGATCATAAAAGTAAGCGTGCCGCCTTCCGACGTTGCACGTAATGCATTCGCCAAAATATTATTAATTACTCGCCTAAACATATCCTTATTAGCAGAGAAACTAGCGTCACCTTCAATATCGACCCTAATATTTTTTTCATCAGAAACCGCCTGGTAAAATTCACAGACCAAGGCAATTTCATGATTAATGTTTAAGTTTTCTTTTTTCAGAGAATAACGAGGATCTTCAGCGCGTGCTAAAAACAACATATTTTGTATTAAAGAAGAGATGCGCTGCAGCTCTTCTAAGTTAGATTCTAATACTTGTTTATATTGCTCTACCGTCTGTGGATAAGATAATGTGATTTCTGTTTGGCCAATTAAATTAGTCACCGGTGTTCTTAATTCATGAGCAAGATCTGCTGAGAATTGTTTTAAACGTAGAAATGACGCTTCTATTCTATCTAGCATTTGGTTAAACGCATGGCTTAACCCCGTCAATTCTTTGGGCAGCGATTTAACATCAATACGCTGATCCAACGAAGACGCTGTAATTTGTTTCACGGATTCAGTGAGAGAATACAAACTGTAGAGCCCGCGATAAGCAAATAAATACCCAACAAATAAAGAGAACAAAATAGCAATGACTAAAAAGCCTAATACTTTTTTGTGATTACTAATAACATTATGTTGATGTGAAATATCGAGAGCCACCTGCACAAACAAGGTTTTATCTTCATGGCCAACTTTAACAGGCGCTTGGATTAATAAAAAATCTTGATCATCTTTTGAATACCAAAAATAACGTTTCTTTTCTAATACTTCAGCGGTGCTATGGTAAACCTTTTCAGCTGGCAGGATTTTATCCATTGATGGTGTTTCCATCATCAACTTTTGTTCATGATCAAATATGCGAATATAATAGCGATAAATAGAATTATTATCTTGCAAAGGTGCGGTAATGACGGCTTCTTCTAACGCAGCAAGATCTAATGATCGATTCTCTAAGATATAATGAATCGTATCGACTTCATCTGCCAAAAATTCATAGTCGGCTTTATGTAGAATTTGAATCGTGACCCAGTAAAGAAATAAAGCACTTAATCCCAGTAGGATAAACACACCTAACGCATAAAATAACGTTAAACGAGTACGAATAGAAATATGCTTAACCGCGCTCTTCAATGACATACCCCATTCCTCTGACAGTATGAATTAACTTTTTATCAAACGGATCATCAATTTTTTGGCGGAGACGTCTAATGGCGACATCAACCACATTGGTATCGCTATCAAAATTAATATCCCAAACACACTCAGCAATTAAGGTGCGGGATAGCACTTCGCCAGTGCGCTGTACTAATAATACCAATAAAGCAAATTCTTTGGGTGTCAGGTCAATTCTTAATGCACCACGCGTTACCTTATGTCTAACGGCATCAATGGTTAAATCAGCGATGCTTAATTGTTCTAGCGGCTGATTCATGCTGCGGCGTAACACGGTTCTAATGCGGGCAAGTAGTTCAGAAAAGGCAAAGGGTTTGATGAGATAATCATCTGCACCTAATTCTAAGCCTTTTACTCTATCTTCAATATTATCTCTAGCGGTTAAAAATAAAACACGCACATTGGGATCATGACGACGAAGTGCCGTTAAAATCCCAAAACCATCTAATTTAGGCAACATGACATCCAAAATAATCAAATCATAATGAAGGTTAGTTGCTTTAAATAGACCATCCTCACCATCGTTGGCAGTATCTACAATAAATCCGCTACTTGTTAAACCTTTAGATAAGTAGTCTGCGGTTTTAATTTCGTCTTCAACAATGAGAATACGCATGTAAATCCTCTAAGCTAATTTTGGGTAAGGAGGCTATCATTGTCGAATTTCTGCCGTCATTGCGAGCCGCAGCGAAGCAATCCATGCATCGTACCTTCGCCCACCATGGATTGCTTCGCTGCGTTCGCAATGACGACTGTGAACTCGTAATGACTGCAAAAGATACCCAGCAGCTACAATTTCCTAATAAAATATGCCTTCAAATAGTCTGTTTCAGGAATCGAAATATGCAAAGGATGATCTGGTCCCTGATGCCCGCGCTCAATTAATTGTAGCTGAGTCTGGGTACGATAAGCGAGTCTTTGGAACATCTGCATAAAATCTTCATGAGTTGCATGCATAGAGCAAGAGCAGGTGATTAAGATGCCGCCAGGCGCTAATAATCTGATCGCAGATTCATTAATGCGTTGATAAGCCAGCAAGCCTTCTTTGCGATCTTTGGTGCGTTTTACAAACGCAGGCGGATCCAAGATGATGATATCATAGCGCTTTTCAGCTTTTTGCAGCTTTTTCATCGCATCAAAGGCATCGTCAGTGATCACATTGACTTTATCAGCCACTTGATTGAGTTCAGCATTACGTTTGATGAAATCACTTGCCGTTGCAGAGGATTCAATACAATCCACTTCTTTAGCACCAAAATGAGCCGCTTGAATACCCCAGCCACCTAAGTAACTAAATACGTCTAAGACCTTTTTATCGGGTGCGTATTCTTTCAGACGTAAACGATTCATGCGGTGGTCGTAAAACCAGCCTGTTTTTTGGCCTTCCCACAGAGGCGCGATAAACTGAGTATCATTTTCAGTTAAAATCACTTCTTTAGGGGTTTCGCCTAGCCAAGCCACTGTTTCAAGCGTTAACCCTTCGTATTCACGAACGGGGCTATCATTGCGTAAAAGGATAGTTTGGATGTCAGGCATCACGGCACAAAGTGCTTCTTTAATCAGGTCTTTTCTGATATCCATACCAGCTGTATTAATTTGAACCACTAAGTGTTCGTTGAATCGATCGACAATTAAGCCTGGCAAGCCATCTGCTTCGCCGAATATTAAGCGATAGTAAGGTTTGTCAAATAAACGTTCGCGCATAACAAATGCTTGTTCAACTTGTTTCTTGAAAAAATCAAGATTCAGCTCTTCATTTGGGTTACGGCTAAAGATACGGGCTGAAATGAGTGAATGAGGATTAACGTAAGCAACACCCATCACTTTCTTCTCGGGGCTAAGGACGGTAACAAGGTCACCAGCCGTTAAGCCTTTGATTGGTGTTAGGGCAAGGTTGATTTCATTACTAAAAATCCATGGATGACCGGTACGAATACGGCGGTCTTGGTCTTTTTTGAGCAGGATGGTAGGTAAAGTCATAAGGGTCTCAGCACAACGTTGTTATTTTAGTACGTGAAGAGTAACGTTGTGCTGAGAGTTCGTCAAATTTTAAGATCGTAGCTACTTATTTTTTGCCACTTTCTTTGGAGCAGGTGCTGGTTTTGATGGTTCTGAAGAAGAAGCGGCCGCCGCTTCTTTTGGCTTTACTTCTCCAATATTGCTAATAGTAGGGGCAAATAAACCTTGGTTAGAACTAGCTGCGACAGAAACAGATGAAACTGCATCAACCAAAGGCACGACGTTGCTGACTGGCTTATCATTAGAGGCGTCAGATGGCTCTGGTACTAATGCGATGAGAGCTGGGTTGCTGTGACCCGCTTTTGCCAATAAAGCAAGATCTATATGGCTGGTCAGCATATTGGACAATGGATTACGAATTTGATGATTAAAAGTAGGGTCTGCTAAATTAATTTCTTCCTCATCTTTAAGGGGCTGAGATAGCACTCTTGAAAAGCCTTCTCTACGATCCGCATTCTTAGCAATTCTAGTTGCATAATACATATTATCGTAATCAGCATGGTAAATGAGCGGTACGTTATCATTAATTTTGAATGGAATGAGTGCATTATCTTTTACAGGTAACGCAATTTTATGAGTAATAAAAAAATCTTCAATGACTGCGGTATAGATAGAATCTTTATCCTGTAAATCTAACAACATTTGAAAAGGTTTTATCAATTTAGCTTTGAGAGAACGAATTTCTGTTTGCGTATCATTAATCGATAAACCGTGTTCAAATTCAGTTTTTCTTTTTGTTTCTAGTTGTTTGATTTGTCCTTCTACCACATTTATTTCAGCCTTAATTTTTTGTACATATTCTAAATAATCATTTTTGAATTTAGAATTTAGTAGCTGTTTTATAAAATAAGTTCTAGCAGCATGTAGCGAGTAACTAAATTCAGATTCTTCAGCAACGGTTGTTTGAGTTTTTGCTATACGTGCTTGATCTGCCATTTCATTAATAATGATAATACAGTCATCAAATGATTGAATATTTTTAAGACGATTTTTTAGTGTTGAGCAAATAGCGGGTCTGTTTTTTACGTTTTCTTCTTCTTTAGGTAGTGGTAATGAAGTTGTACTACTAGAAAAGGTTAGATATGACAATACGCTTTTACCTGCAGAATGCACTGCTTTACCCGTATCTTTAACCAGGGTAGCGGCTCGTTCAGTCGTGCTATTCCAAGTTCTTTGTCGATATGATAGGTATTCATCAAGAATAGCAATTGGCATGCTAATATCAAATTCTTGCGGCATAAGTAGTCGTTCCCGTATTGAGTTGTTATTGATGCACGAGTCCCTCACTTAAGATTTTCCTTTCATGCTAGTAAGTTTTCGGTACAATCAAAAACATAACATGTAGCCATATAGGGAGAGACAGCATGGCTTTTTTAAATTTCGCTCTAGGCGAAACTGTAGATATGTTGAGGGAAGCAGTCAAGGAGTTCGTGCAACGAGAGATTGCACCTCGTGCCGCAGCCATTGATTGTGAAAATCTTTTTCCCGCAGAATTGTGGCCCAAACTAGGGCAATTAGGCCTGTTAGGAATGACAGTTGAAGAAGAATTTGGTGGTTCTGGCTTAGGTTATCTTGAACATGTCGTTGCGATGGAAGAAATCAGCCGTGCTTCCGCATCTATTGGACTCAGTTACGGCGCTCATTCTAATCTATGTGTTAATCAAATTCGCTTAAATGGCACAAAAGAGCAAAAAATGCGCTACCTCCCTAAGCTCTGCAGCGGTGAATACATCGGCGCATTAGCCATGAGTGAAACGCAAGCGGGGTCTGATGTCCTGGCCTTGCAATTAAAAGCAGAGAAGAAAGATGATCACTACGTACTAAACGGCACTAAAATGTGGATCACCAATGGTCCAGATGCCGATGTCCTTGTTGTTTATGCGAGAACAGATAAACAAGCAGGCGCTCACGGTGTGACCGCTTTTTTAATCGAGAAAAATTTTCCGGGTTTCAGTACTGCCCAAAAACTAGATAAATTAGGTATGAGAGGTTCCAATACTTGCGAACTAGTCTTTGACAATTGTGTTGTCCCCGCTGAAAACGTTTTAGGCGAGGCGAACAAAGGCGTTCAGGTATTAATGAGTGGGCTTAATTATGAACGTGTCGTATTGGCAGGTGGTCCTATCGGAATTATGGGTGCTTGTATGGATGTTGTCTTGCCTTATATGCATGAACGTAAACAGTTCGGTCGTCCTATCGGCGAGTTTGAATTAATGCAAGCCAAAATGGCTGATATGTATACCAGTTTTATGGCTTCCCGTTCTTATCTATATGCCGTTGCTAAAGCCTGTGATAGGGGTGATGTGACGCGTAAAGATGCCGCTTCTGTCATTCTTTTCACCGCTGAAAAAGCCACCTGGATGGCAGGTGAAGCTATCCAATGTTTAGGCGGTAATGGTTACATTAATGAATATCCAACTGGCCGTTTATGGCGCGATGCAAAACTATATGAAATCGGTGCGGGTACATCAGAAATTCGCCGCATGCTAATTGGCCGCGAACTGTTTGAGGAAACGAAGTAATGGCATTTGAAACGCACGTTAAGCCAGAAGAAGCTGTCTTTCAGCATAATGCTGAGGTGATGCGTCATATGGCATTAGACCTTAAACACTTGCTAGAAAAAATAAAAGGTGGCGGCGGTAAAAAAGCGCAAGAACGCCATTTAAAACACGGAAAATTACTGCCACGTGATCGTGTTGAAAAATTATTAGATCCGGGAACCGATTTTTTAGAGTTATCAGCGTTGGCAGGTTTCGAACTATACGATGATAACATTCCTGCAGCAGGTATTATCACCGGGATAGGTACCATCAATGGTACACAGTGCATGATCGTAGCAAATGATGCGACAGTGAAAGGCGGCACTTACTATCCCATTACGGTTAAAAAACATTTACGTGCACAGAAAATTGCTGAGCAAAATAATCTGCCATGTATTTACTTAGTAGATTCTGGTGGCGCTTATTTACCAAAGCAAGAAGAAGTATTTCCTGATGAAGGACATTTTGGCCGGATTTTTTATAATCAAGCAAATATGTCTGCTAAAGGTATTCCACAAATTGCGGTTGTTATGGGATCTTGTACAGCCGGTGGTGCTTATATTCCTGCGATGGCAGATGAGTCCATTATGGTGCGTGAACAAGCCACTATTTTTTTAGCGGGTCCACCATTGGTGAAAGCAGCAACAGGTGAAGTTGTTACAGCAGAAGGTTTAGGTGGTGCAGATGTGCATTGCAGAATATCGGGTGTAGCAGATCATTATGCCGAAAACGATGAACATGCCCTTGAACAAACGCGTCGTATTATTGCCAATCTTAATTACGAAAAGAAAGGCAAAGTGGTGATGCAAGAATCGAAAGCGCCTTTGCTTGATCCACAACAATTATACGGCATTATTCCATCCGATCCTCGCTACCCATTCGATGTTAGAGAAATCATTATGCGTATTGTCGATGCATCAGTATTCGATGAATTTAAAGCGCTTTACGGAAAAACAATGATATGTGGTTTTGCGCATATCTGGGGTATTCCCGTGGGTATTATTGCGAATAATGGTATTTTATTCTCCGAATCTGCTCAAAAAGCAGCGCATTTTATTGAACTATGCACGCAGCGTGGTATCCCACTCGTCTTTTTACAAAACATCACTGGTTTTATGGTCGGCAGCAAAGTCGAAGCTGAAGGCATTGCGAAACATGGTGCAAAATTAGTGACTGCGGTTGCCTGTGCAAAAGTGCCTAAAGTGACCGTCATTATTGGTGGCAGCTATGGTGCTGGAAATTATGCTATGTGCGGACGTGCTTACGAACCGCGCTTTTTGTGGATGTGGCCTAACGCACGCATTGCGGTGATGGGCGGTGAGCAAGCGGCAAGCGTATTAGCGCAAGTGACACGCGAAAAGAAAAAGCGTGCCGGAGAAAGCTGGACAGATGCTGATGAAAAGAAATTAAAAGCGCCGATTCTGGAACAATATGCGAAGCAATCATCAGCGTATTATTCTAGCGCTCATTTATGGGATGATGGTGTCATCGATCCTATCGATACGCGCCGCATCATAGGCATGAGTTTGTCTGCTTCCTTGGGTGCAGAAATAGAATCAACACAATTTGGTTTATTTAGGATGTAATGCGATGGATATGGAATTTATCAAGATTGGCCAAGCAAATGGTATTGGTACGTTAACCTTAAATCGCCCTGATAAGCGTAATGCTATGCATGGGTTGATGGTGGAAGAAATTTTAAAAGGCTTACAATTTTTAGCTCAAGCTGAAGCTGTGCACGTTGTGATGATTAATGGCAGCGGCGAAAATTTTTGTGCCGGCGGCGACATTGCTTGGATGCAAAAAATGGCACAAGGCTCAGAAGAAGAAAATGATGAAGATGCAGCATTATTAGCAGAGATGGTTTATCAGTTATACGTCTTTCCTAAACCAACGATTGCCTTAGCACATGGCGCAACAATGGGCGGCGGAATGGGCTTAGTATCAGCCTGTGATATCGCAATCGCTGCTAATGATAGCAGCTTTAGTTTGTCAGAAGTAAAAATAGGTATCACTCCTTCGGTGATTAGCCCTTATGTTATTTCTGCTATTGGTGAGAGAGCAGCACATTATTATTTCTTAACCGGCGAACGTTTCGATGCTGATATTGCTAGACAAATTGGATTAGTGCACGAGCTAACCGAGCCTTCTGCCTTAATGAGTGTTGGTGTTGAATTGGCGAATAAAATGCTTAAAAACAGCCCGAATGCGATGTTTGAAGCGAAGATATTGTTAAAGCATGTGGCGAAGAAAGAAATTGCTGAAGAGTTAGTGCAACAGACGGCGGAACATTTAGCTGAGATGCGAAAGACTGAGGAAGCGCTAGAAGGATTAAAAGCGTTTGTAGAGAAACGAACGCCGGTTTGGTAATGCTGGGTGGCCCGGAATGACAGTGGGTGGCTCAGGATGACAGTAGTGGTTCGCTCAAAGTAGCAGCTTCATCTAATTACATTTAAGGAATAAAAAATGACATTCCCCACTACCGTAAAAATAGTAGAAGTCAGCCCACGAGACGGCCTACAAAATGAATCTCAAATTATCCCGACCGATGTAAAAATAGCACTCATCAATCAACTATCACAAACTGGCTTAACGGCTATCGAAGCCACTAGCTTCGTCTCTCCCAAATGGATTCCTCAATTAGCAGATGGTGCAGATGTCTTGAAAGGCATCCAACAAAAACCGGGCATTCACTACCCCGTACTCATTCCAAATGCAAAAGGATTAGAACGTGCTATAGCAGCTGGTGCTAAAGAAATAGCTATTTTCACTACCCCATCAGAAGCTTTCTCACAAAAAAATACTAACTGTACCGTTGCTGAAAGCATGCAGCGCATGGCAGACATTGTCGATTTAGCCAAACAACATCACATTCTTGTTAGAGCTTATATTTCTTGCGTACTAGGTTGTCCTTATGAAGGACACATCGCACCTGAAAAAGTTGCAAAGCAAGCAGAGGGCTTATTTAAGCTAGGTTGTTATGAAATTTCTTTAGGCGATACGATAGGCGTCGGTACACCGCTTAAAACAAAAGAATTAATAGAACTAGTTAGCAAGGTGGTGCCCGTCAAACAGCTCGCAGTACACTTTCATGATACTTACGGTCAAGCCTTAGTTAATATCTATGTCGCTTTAACCTGTGGCATCAGCGTGATTGATAGTTCAGTCGCAGGTATCGGTGGTTGCCCTTATGCAAAGGGTGCATCTGGCAATGTTGCAACAGAAGATGTCGTTTATATGCTAAATGGTATGGGGATTAAAACGAATATTGATTTAGACCAGTTGATTGCAGCCGGTCGTTTTATTTCAGAAAAGCTAGGCCGCAAACCGCAATCAAAAGTAAACGTTGCGTCATTAATGTAGCCCCGAGACCTACGGTCAGCCGGGGCTCTGAGTCATTATCTAGGAAGAGACATAGGCGTCAGAGGAGTACCCATAAAATAGTCGTCTTCATCATCAGCCATATCACCAGATGGAATCCCGATAGGTTGAGTTGCTCTAGGCGGCTGAATTGCATCACTAGCACTGTCGCTCTCCCAGTCATTTGCGTCGTTGTCTAATAATCCTTGATTAGCTTCTAAATCATCAGTTGATCGAGGGAGTTGATAATCCATTGTTTTAAAGAAACCTTGTTTATTTAAGCTAAATGCACAAGCCGATAAACTAGCTCCACTAACAATGGCAGCAACTAATGCTAATGCACTACGAGGATTTTCAAATAAGCCAGCAACAGAGGCGGCACCTGTAAAACCATCAGTGAGACAAGTGAGAATACTCGTTGCATAAAATAATGTTTTTAACATGAGTGCGCAGTTAACAGTGGCAATAGTAGATTCTTCTTGCGGTGGATTACCATTTAGACGCATTAACGCGCGGTTAATAATGGTATTAATTTGAGGTGCACTTTTTAAAACATGCCCTTGCGTCGCAGAAATAGTTGAAAATTTAGTAATAGCATTTAGCGCAACGTGCGGAATCTTGAAAGGTAATTGTGCTGCAATATGCTCTAGCGATTTTAATGTTGAATTGTGGGCGAGCAATGTAACAGAAACAGCACTCGGTAACGTAATGAACGTTGTTGCTACAAGTGTGCTCCAATTAGCTGGCAACTCACCTTTGTCTAAGTTACTCGCAATTTCTAGCGTATTTGCATTCGCAAATTTAAGATCATAAGCAATAGTATTAACGGCGCGAGCAAGTAGAATGAGAACAGAGATCGTAATGACTGATCCCATATGCATGATATGATCTTCATCATCAGGTTGGCCAACGGGTGCGGGCATTACTTTTCTTAATAAGTAAATTAGGCCCATAATTACGGTATGTGAAAAATAATAAATATTTAAAGGACCAAAAAAGCAAGATAACACGCTAAGAGGCGCATTAAGTAAATAAAAAATACGGCCTTTCCAACGCAGATTGCTCCAGCTTGGTGCTTGGCTGGCGGCTACTGGATCAGCATCGTCTTTTTTAGGTTTTGCTAGAATTAATCTGAAATTGGCTGGGACGCGAGTAAAGCTAGTAACAAGGAGACTGGCAACAGTACTAATACCAGTAATGACTTCATTCACAATAGCGTTTTTGCTGCCTGCGAAATTGACTAATTTACCTTCTAAGTTAACTAAAAGGTTGCCTGCACTGGATATATATTGGCAGGTGCTGAGAACGCTTGCGAAAGCATATCGTCCAACGGTGACTATGCCTTGTTTTAGCTTAGTAAGCATGCTCATTCCTCGTTAATTTTTTAATTATAATAATGTGCTTCAACGAGGCGGAATTTTAATCTATGATCATTTTTAAATCAATGATTATTTTTATTAAAATTTCCTAATACGCTATGCTTTTGTCCATAAAGGAAATATATAACAATCCCGAGCACGGTCCATATGAGGAATCGCCACCAGGTGATGCCGGGTAAGTTATACATTAAATAAAGGCAGCAGAGGACGCCAAGGCTTGGGGTGTAAGGGGTTAAGGGCAGTTTAAAGGGTCTCGGTATCTCAGGATGGGTCCATCTGAGGACAACTACCCCGCCGCATACAAAGGCAAAAGCGGCTAGGGTGCCGATATTAACAAGCTCCGCCGCGCGGTCGATGGGAGATAGACCGGCAATAATCGCCATGAGAATACCGGTAAAGAAGATAATGCGAGCCGGTGTACGGTTTTTTTCATGAATTTTACTTAAGCCCAGTGGCAATAGGCCGTCGCGAGAGATGGCAAGGCAGATGCGTGTTAAACCATAAAACATCACGAGCATGACCGTTGTTAAGCCCGCAATCGCGCCTACGGCTATTATACTACTGGCTAGTTGTTGGCCAATATTTAACAACGCTTGAGAGACAGGCGAGCTGACATTCAATGTTTGATAAGGGGTAATACCGGTTAGTAATGCCGAAACAATAATATAAATAATAGTGCAAAAAACGAGAGAGGTAATAATACTGATAGGAATATTGCGCTGGGGTTCTATTGCTTCTTCCACTGCGGTTGAGAGTGCATCAAATCCTATGTAAGCAAAAAATACTAACGCAGCCCCTCCCATGACGCCTGACCAGCCAAAGGGAAAGTAAGGGTGCCAATTTCTCGTATCAACATGCATAGCTGCAATGACAATAAATAGAGCAATAGTGAATAATTTAATAAAGACAACCGCTGCATTAAAGCGGGCGCTATGTTTTACGCCTAAAAAAAGCAGATAGGAAATAGCAATAATAATCAGCACGGCGGGTAAGTTAACAATACCCCCTTCAAAGACATTTTTAGAGAGTGCTGTGGGTAAACTTAAATGAATAGCTGTTAAAAAATTATTGGCGTAGCCCGACCAACCAATAGCAACCGTTGCCACGCTCATTGTATATTCAAGTAATAAATTCCAGCCAATCAGCCATGCAATAAACTCACCAAAACCCGCATAAGCATAACTGTAAGCACTTCCTGTCCCCCCAACACTAGCAGCGAGTTCCGCATAAGCAAGCGCTGCAAACATGGCGGCCATTCCCGCAATCACATAAGAAATGGTAATCGCAGGGCCTGCTTTAGTAGCAGCTGCAACACCGGTTAAAATGAAGACACCAGCCCCAATAATCGCGCCTATTCCCATTAAGGTGAGGTCAAATGCGCTGAGGGAACGAAATAGCGAAGAGTCTTGATTAATATGCCTAATTTCTTTCTTGCGAAATAAACGTCCTAGCATGTGAGCAGCCTCTTCCTGAGGTGGAGTTCTTTTAGTTTACTCCTTTACTTATAATAAATGTAGATGTGTAGCCTGGATGGAGCGAAGCGGA
>JBAQCP010000247.1:0-5359 GCA_049294295.1 Gammaproteobacteria bacterium
AACCCGGATTTCGCTACGCTCCATCCAGGCTACCTGCGCGGGAATAACAATCTCAATGACACGGTCTAATGACTCTTCTTCCGTAACCGGCGCATCTTTCTAATTTGCCAAAGTGTGATAATAGGTCCAGACGCTGCATAGCAAAAGAAAACGGCAAACAAAATTTCAGGCGGCTCTAACGCAATGCCCGTTAAAATAAACACGGCTAACACAATTGTAAAAAATGGCACACGGCCTTTAAAATCAACTGATTTGAAACTAGAGTAACGAATAGTGCTAACCATTAAAGATCCTGCCAACAGGGTCAATACCGCTAATGGGATCGCTAACATCGCGCCATTCATTTCGTAACTTGAACCTATCCACACTGCGCTAACTAATGCGGCTGCAGCGGCTGGGCTTGGTAAACCCTGGAAATAATGCTTGTCGTCACTCACTTGCGTGTTAAATCTGGCTAATCGTAGGGCTGTCGCTGCTGCATAAATAAAAGCAACTAACCAACCTATTTTACCTAACGAAGATAAAGACCAGCTATACGCCAATAACGCCGGCGCCAATCCAAAGGACGCCATATCGGACAAACTATCATACTGCGCACCAAACGCACTTTGCGTATTGGTTAAGCGAGCAACACGGCCATCTAAGGTGTCTGCAATCATCGCAATAAAAATAGCAATTGCTGACGATTCAAAATGCCCGGTCATGGAAGAAACGATAGAATAAAACCCAGCAAAAAAAGCAGCTGTGGTTAATAAATTAGGTAATAGATAAATACCTCGTTGCGTTCTTTCGCCTGGATCTATTTCTTGTTGTTGATTCATCGACACACCTCGTTATTTGCTCTCTGCTTCAAACTTGCTCACAATCGTCTCTAGTTCTGCATCTAAAGGAGCGGTTACTGTAATACGTTGATTTAATGAAGGTAAAGTAAAATCGATGGTTCTTGCGTGTAAAAACATACGCTTAAGACCCATTTTTTTAACTTCTTTATTAAATTCAGGATCGCCGTAACGATCATCTGCCGCAATAGGATGCCCTCTATATGCCGCATGGACGCGTATTTGATGGGTACGCCCTGTGTATAGTTTAACCTCCATCAAGGAAGCTTGCTTGAATTTTTTAATGCTGCTAAAAACAGTTAAGGCTGTTTTACCATCACGATTGACTTCAACGACATGCTTACCACCATCTTGATAGTCTTTATGCAAAGATACATCCACTTTAAGCTCAGAATCTTTCCAACGACCTTTGGTTAATGCCCAATAGATCTTACGAACTTCACCTTCTCGCAAAAGGGTATGCACCTCGCGCAAAATGCGCTTTTTCTTAGCAAGCACCAAACAGCCTGACGTTTCTGAATCTAAACGATGGGCCAATTCTAAATTAGGATATTGTGGATACAAATGGCGCATAGCCTCAACCACCCCCACTCGCACGGTACTACCCGCATGAACAGACATACCCGACGGCTTATTGAGGATAATCAAATTATCATCTTCATAAATAACACGATCTAGCAATAAATCGGCCGTCGTTTTACTGGGCGGAACTAATTTGGCTTTTTCCTCTAAGAAGATAGGTGGCACTCTCACCTCATCCCCTTCCTCTAAACGATAGCTAGCAGAGATGCGTTTTTTATTAACCCGCACTTCTCCTTTTCTAACAATACGATAGACACGAGACCTCGGAACACCCTTTAACTTAGACATTAAAAAGTTGTCAATACGCTGGCCTTCGTCATCTAGTGTGGCGGTGAAATATTGCACACCTGTTTTTTTTGTAGGAAATTCAGTCATTTAGCGTAAATTCATTCTCGTTTAGATGGGGGGATTGTAACGAGGGATAAGGCGAGATAGCAAGCAACAACGCTAGCAACAGAATATTACGAATATAAACAGGCCATTAGCATCAACCTTCACCTGCATTTAAGACTCACTCTTTAATTGATATAAAATCAATATATTGATATATTCAATTGAACCTCTATTAGAGGTGTGTACTGGCCTCAAACCCAGACCAATCAACACGTTGGAATAACGTGAATTAAACGTGCCAGGCTATGGCGAGAAAGAAGTTTTTTATAGAATTGACAGCGGCAGAGAGAAGCTCTGCGGGCTTAAGACATTGAATTTGATAATGTAATGGTTTAACGGTTTTCCTAAAACCTTGCCGGCCTTAAGTCTTGACCGACTGATACGGCCTGGCACTAAAATGAGCTAACAGCTCAAATATCAAGCCTTTTATCGCGCTCTATAAAAAAGACTGCTCTCATCTCAAGCTCCGCACATAAGTGGATGAATGTTAAGATGAATAGAATGTTAATAAATGCAACTCATAAAGATGAAGAGTTGCGTATTGCGCTGGCGACAGGGCAATTTTTGTACGACCTGATTATAGAATCAACCTCCCGTGAACAAAAACAATCCAATATCTACAAAGGCAAAGTGACTCGCATCGAGCCTAGCTTAGAAGCTGCGTTTGTTGATTATGGTGAAGATCGTCATGGCTTCCTACCGTTGAAAGAAGTAGCGCGTTCTAGCTTTAAGAAAAGCTATCAAGATAATGGTCGCCGCCCAACGATTCATGAAGTATTAGACGAAGGCCAAGAAATTATTGTTCAAGTTGAAAAAGAAGAGCGTGGTAATAAAGGCGCAGCTTTAACGACCTTTATCACCCTCCCCGGCTGCTACTTGGTATTAATGCCTAACAACCCTCGTGCTGGTGGTGTTTCTCGTCGTATTGAAGGCGATGAACGTGATGAACTGCATACCGCATTAAGCTCCTTAGCCCTTCCAGAAGGCATGGGTTTAATTATCCGTACTGCTGGCGGTGGACGTTCCATTGAAGAATTACAATGGGACTTAGAAATTTTACTTCGCTTATGGTCAGTGATTCAACGAGCTGCTGAAGGTGAGGACAGTGAAGGTCGCGCTAGCCGTCGCTCAGGTCCATTCTTGATTTATCAAGAAGGCAATGCAGTGATTCGCGCGTTACGTGATCATTTACGCCGTGATATTGATGAAATTGTCATTGATCATCCTGATGTTTATGAAGACGTTGTTAACCATCTTAAATTAATTCGCCCCGATTTTGTGAGTCGTGTTAAGCATTATAAAGATGCCACGCCGTTATTTACTCGCTTCCAAATCGAAAGCCAAATTGAATCTGCCTTCCAACGTGATGTGCGCTTACCCTCTGGCGGCTCCATCATTATTGATCATACAGAAGCATTAGTTTCCATTGACATTAACTCTGCAAAATCAACCAAAGGCGTTGATATCGAAGAAACTGCGTTAAAGACTAACCTGGAAGCGGCCGATGAAATTGCAAGGCAATTACGTTTACGTGACATCGGCGGTTTAATTGTTATCGATTTTATCGACATGACCCCACTGCGCAATCAACGCGAAGTAGAAGATCGTTTGCGCAAAGCCTTATCCATGGATAGAGCACGCGTGCAAATTGGTCGCATTTCTCGCTTTGGCTTGCTAGAAATGTCACGCCAACGTTTACGTCCTTCACTAGGCGAATCTAGCCGTGTGACCTGCCCACGCTGCACTGGTCAAGGAACGATACGCGGTATTGAATCCCTCGGTTTATCTGTTATGCGTATCATCGAAGAAGAAGCCTTAAAAGAAAACACAGCGCAAGTGCGAGCGATTTTACCGCCTGAAATTGCTGCTTATTTACTGAATGAAAAACGTCAAGCGATTATTGATATTGAAAAACGACAAAACGTTTCTATTATTGCCGTACCTAGCGCGCATTTCCTCACACCTCAATATGAAATTGAGCGTATCAGAGAATCTGATATGACTGAGAAAGATGAAAAATTAGCCAGCTATAAATTAGCGTTAAAACCAGAAGTGGGCAGCCTTGCAACCACCTCTCAAAGCATGCAAAAATCGCATCAGGAACCCGCGATTAAAAATATACCTATGCAGGAAATTCCAGCGGCACCTCGTCATCAAGCAAGTTCTAAACCGAGTGAGCCTGGTTTGCTGAAGAAATTATTCACCTTCTTATTTGATAAAAAAGAAGAGCCTGTTGAGCCATTACGCAGACAAAGCAGACCTCGTGCGCCGCTTTCCAGAACTAAAGGTCCTAATACTCGCCATAGTAATAACCGTAATCGCAATCGTCGTAGCGCTGACAACCGTGGCAAAAATCCTGGTCAGACCAATCAATATCGTACCCAGGAAGGCCGTGAGAACAGAGCGCCTAGAGACAACCAGGACGCGCGTCCAGCACGTATAGATGCAAACCAACCAACGCAAGCTCCTGATTACGAGCCTCGCGATACGCATCCACAACATGTTGCAGCACCTGCTCAAACAGCGCCACAACAAGTTCGCACACCGCAACCGACTCAACATAATCATGAGCCACGCGTTCACACGCATCATGAAGATGTAAGAGTTGAGAGAGTTGAGAGAACTGAAAGACCTGAAAGACCTGAAAGACCTGAAAGAACTGAAAGAGCTGAAAGAACTGAAAGAACTGAAAGAGCTGAAAGAACTGAGCATGCACCAAGACAACAACATGAGCCACGTGAACGCTCACATGAGCGCGCACCCCAGCATCATACTCATGAACAACAGCATCGCGCACCTGTTGAGCGAGTTGTTGCTGAACCAAGACAAGCAACGCCAGTAGCGGCTGCTCCTCAGCAATCAGCTCCTGTTACCCATCAACAAACAGCGTATCAAACACCTGCACCTGCTCAACAGGCACCGGTAGAGCGACCATACGTCCCTGTTGCTGCGCCTCAACAACCGGTGTCAACACCAGTTGTTCAACAGCGACCTGTTGAAACAGAAGCAAGAGCTCAACCAGTTCATCATTACACAGCCGAACCAACGCAACACCAACCGCAGCAAGCGGCAGGGGTAACAGCACCTGGCGAAACAGCGGCACCACAAGGGCAAGAAGCAGGACAGCAACAACGTAGACCTCGCTCTCGCTTTAACCAACGCCGTCGTCATCGTCCACATACCAAACGCCCACAACAAGGCCAAGGTGGTGAGCAGCGTTATTCACAAGAAGGTGAAGACAACTACAACAACGGCAATAAAAAAGAAGGGTCTGAATAGACGCTTCTTTTAAATGTAGCCCGGATGACCTACGGTCAGCCGGGAGCATTTTCCTCCAAACAAGCTCTAGCATACCCCTTTACTACCCCACCATTCGACGCCTGCCAAACTAATCTGTCATCTATTAATGTAAAACCTGATAAAGATTGTTTCATTTTTTGCCTTTTTTATTTGAGATGAATGATAATAACTCAAGGGTTGCTGCTGTTATTTTCCCTAAGAGAGACTGTTATTACGCTCACTACTGTCATTGTAAGCTACTACTG
>JBAQCP010000248.1:0-3843 GCA_049294295.1 Gammaproteobacteria bacterium
GGAATGACAAGAATCCACATCCCAAAACCACATCAATTACATTGGTGGCTCTGCTGCTAAGACTTCTCTTGTACCGCTATTATCCATTGAACTCACAATACCTGATGATTCCATCTCTTCCATCAAACGTGCCGCTCTATTGTAACCAATACGCAAGCGACGCTGCACCAAGGAAATAGACGCTCTACGGCTTTCCGTTACAATACGCACGGCTTCATCAAATAGCGCATCTTGCTCTCCACCGCCCTCACTTTGGCTGCCGCTATCAGTGGTTTCTTCAGTCACATCCGTTAAATATTCAGGCTCGCCATAAGTCCGCCAAGCAGCCACAACACGATGCACTTCTTCATCAGCCACATAAGCACCATGCACACGAATAGGCACACCGACGCCAGGCGGCAAATACAACATATCACCATGACCCAACAATTGCTCCGCACCTTGTTGATCTAAAATCGTGCGCGAGTCAATGCGAGAGGAAACCTGGAAAGAAATTCGTGTGGGAATATTTGCTTTAATTAAACCCGTAATAACATCCACAGATGGACGCTGTGTTGCTAAAATTAAATGGATACCCGCAGCACGTGCTTTTTGAGCAATACGTGCAATTAAATCTTCCACTTTTTTACCAACAACCATCATCATGTCGGCTAATTCATCCGCAACCACCACAATCAGTGGCAATGGGGTCAATTCCATTTTTGCAGATTCAGGATCAGACACTAATGCACCTGGCATCAATAATGGCTCGCCCTTGTTAATGGCATCACTTATTTTTTGGTTATAACCTGCCACATTACGCACACCTAATGCAGCCATTAAGCGATAACGTTTATCCATCTCCGCCACACACCAACGCAATGCATTAGAAGCATCTTTCATATCAGTAATAACAGGCGTTAATAAATGGGGAATGCCATCGTAAATAGATAGTTCTAACATTTTAGGATCGATTAATATTAATCGCAGCTGATCAGGTGTCGCCTTATATAGCATACTTAACAGCATGGCATTCACACTAACTGATTTACCAGAACCTGTTGTACCTGCGACTAATAAATGCGGCATCTTTGCCAAATCAACAACAACGGGCACACCCGCAATATCTTTTCCTAATACCAAGCTCACTGGTGATTTAGATTGAATATAGCGCTGTGATTCAATCATATCGCGCAATGTCACTAATTCACGATTTTCATTTGGTATTTCTAAACCAATGACGGATTTCCCTGGAATCACCTCAACAACACGCACACTAACAGCTGACAAAGAACGTGCGATGTCTTTAGCAAGGCCTGTAATTTTACTAACTTTAATACCTGGTGCTAAATCTAATTCAAAACGTGTGATAATCGGGCCTGGATGAACAGCAACCACTTTTGCATCCACACCAAAATCAGCCAATCGCTGCTCGACCAATTGCGATAATTCTTCAAATGTAATATTTGCGAATGCTTTACCCACCGCAGGCGGTGTTTCATTGAGCAAATCAATGGGCGGCAAACTACCATGAGATAATTTAACACTAGATTCAATTTCAATTTTTTTCTTTTCTTTAACGGGCATAGGCACGATGACAGGCTTAGGCGGCGCCACAATAACAGGAGGAGGAGTGGCTCTTCTCTCACCGAGTACAGGTTCACGCGCTGCTTCTCGCACTAAACGTCTAGATTCAACAACAGGAGATGCTACTATCTCAGTTTTTTTCTTAACGAGTTCACGAGCCCATTCAAGTGCTCGGGCACGCACCCATTGCCAACCTTCTAAAACTTTTTCACCAAGGTGATCAATTAAACCCAACCAAGACAAACCTGTTACAAACGTAACACCGCACAACAACATGGTCGTAAACAATAAAGTGCCGCCGGTTTTGTTAAATAGTAAGGCCAGCCCTTTATCTAATAAGTCGCCAATAATACCGCCGGCATGCGTCGGTAAATAGCTAGGAACAGACAAGTAGAAACTAGCGAGCCCGCAAGCACTGCCAATTAGCAAAAACCAACCTGCTAATTTAAACATCCACTCGTGTGGTTTTTTGGGCACCGCTTCTTTATCTTCCTGCAAGGCGAGCCAGCTAGATAAAATCATTAATAGCGGGAATAAATAAGCCATCCAGCCAAAAAGGGACAAAAAAACATCTGCAAACCAGGCGCCGACTCGGCCACCGCGATTATCAATGTTATTTCCGAGGCCGGTACTTGACCAACCAGGATCATTCACATGGTACGTTGACAGTGAAATAAACAAAAATAGCGCGAACGTAATCGCGACTAAAAATAAGCCTTCGTGCAGACGATGTCGCATCTGAACCGAGAGGGGTCTCCGTTTTTTGGTATCAACTGCCTGTTTATTTCGATTCTTCATATATTTATTTACCTGCTAGACTGCTTCTCGTACTATATAACACCTTTGCCCTAATGAGAAATACAGGATATGACAACCACCACGCATCATCGCTTAATTATCCTTGGTTCTGGCCCTGCCGGCTGGACGGCCGCTGTTTATGCAGCACGCGCAAATTTAAAACCTGTGGTGATTACCGGGTATGTACCTGGCGGTCAATTAAGCACAACCACTGATGTGGATAACTGGCCGGGCGGCAAAGAAGGCTTACAAGGCCCAGACCTCATGGAACAGATGAAAGAACACGCACAACGCTTTCAAACAGAAGTCATTTCTGACGAAATCACCTCGACCGATTTAAGCCAGCGCCCTTTTGTCCTAAAAGGCGAATCTACCTATACTTGTGATGCTTTAATCATCGCAACCGGCGCTAGCGCTAAATATTTAGGCCTTCCTTCCGAAGATGCCTTTAAAGGTCGCGGCGTCTCTGCTTGTGCGACTTGTGATGGTTTCTTTTACCGCAATCAAAAAGTAGTGGTCGTTGGCGGTGGTAATACAGCCGTTGAAGAAGCGCTTTATCTTTCTAATCTAGCCAGCCATGTGACTTTAATTCACAGACGTGACAAATTACGTTCTGAAAAAATTCTTATCGATCACCTCAATAAAAAAGCAGAGAGTGGCAAAATTAGCTTTGCTTGGGATAGCGTGATTGATGAAATTCTAGGCGATCAATCTGGCGTAACCGGCGTCCGCATTAAAAATGCTAAAACAGGCGAAACCAGTGAAATTGACGCAACAGGTGCGTTTATCGCTATTGGCCACCAACCAAACACTGGCATTTTCAAAGGCCAGCTAGAGATGGACGAAACTGGCTATCTCCAAGTTCAGAGCGGTGTCGCTCAAAATTCAACCATGACCAATATTCCGGGCGTGTTTGCGGCTGGCGATGTATCGGATCCTATCTACCGCCAAGCCATCACAGCAGCCGGTTCTGGCTGTATGGCAGCCTTAGATGCCGATAAGTATTTGGATAGCTTGAGTAGTCAGGTATAATCCCCCCAATCTAATATTAACTAAATCAATTTTTGAGATGAATTAAATGGCAAAAGAAGATCAAATAGAAATCGAAGGCACCGTTATTGACGCCCTTCCTAACACCATGTTTCGTGTACAATTAGAGAACGGACACATCGTTCTTGCTCATATTTCGGGCAAAATGCGTAAAAATTACATCCGAATATTGAAGGGTGATAAGGTAACGGTGGAATTAACCCCTTACGATTTAACCAAAGGCCGCATTACCTTCCGTCATAAAGAAGGCGGGCCTAGACCTCAGCAGCAAGCAGCAGCTTCTTCAGACAAAGAATAAATTCAGCCTGGGTGGAATCACTGCCGTCATTGCGAGCCACTACTGTCATTCCCGCGAAAGCGGGAACCCATTTCAAACATACAGTAGAAGTATCGTTATAAATAGATTCCCGCTTTCGCGGGAATGACAGT
>JBAQCP010000249.1:0-13282 GCA_049294295.1 Gammaproteobacteria bacterium
TTCGTGAATTTTAGCAAAGAGCCCCGGCAAAAGATTTGCCAGGCTACGCTGCAACCCAATCTCTAGCTGGCAAAAAATCTGTATACAATTTCGCTTCGGCACTTCCTGATTCTGGCTGCAAATTATATTGCCAAGCAACTAAAGGCGGCAAGGACATTAAAATAGATTCTGTTCTGCCTCCCGATTGCAGACCAAATAAAGTGCCTCTATCGTAAAGCAAATTAAACTCAACATAGCGGCCGCGTCTATACAATTGGAAGTCACGCTCTTTCTCGGTATACACTTCTGTTTTTCGTTTGGCGACGATGGGCTGATAAGCCTTAATATAACTATCGCCCACACTTTCCAAAAAGGCAAAGCTCTGATCAAAGCCCCACTCATTTAAATCATCAAAAAATAATCCGCCTATTCCACGTGCTTCTTGGCGATGTTTTAAATAAAAATACTCATCGCACCATTTTTTATATTTAGCATAAACATCGGAGCCAAAGGGATCGCACGCATTTTTGGCTGTTTGATGCCAATGAACACAATCTTCTACCACACCGTAATAAGGCGTTAAATCATAGCCGCCACCAAACCACCAAATAGGTTCTTCGTTGGGCTTTTCTACCATGATAAAGCGAACATTCATGTGGGACGTTGGTACGTGAGGGTTTTTTGGATGCATGACGACTGAAACACCTAATGCTTGGAAGCTAGCATTTGCCAATTCTGGGCGACGAGCGGTTGCAGCAGGTGGTAATTGTTGGCCTTGGACGTGGGAAAAATTAACGCCGGCTTTTTCTAGGACGGCACCATTTGTTAATACTCGTGTTAAACCACCGCCGCCCTGTTGGTGTTGCCAGGCATCTTCAATAAAAACGGCTTGGCCGTCTTCTTTTTCGGCGAATTGGCAGATTCGGTTTTGGAGGTCTAGGAGGTATTGTTTTACGGGGAGGATTAGGGGCATGGTGCTTCTCTTAAAATTGGTGTGTTTATCACTACTGTCTTTCCCGCGTAGGCGGGAAGCCATTTCAACTATGCAGCAGAAGTATCGTTAGGGATGGATCCCCGCCTACGCGGGGATGACAGCGGGTAGGTTAGGGCCATCCTTCAAAAAGTCTTAAAACCGCTTTTCTTTATTCTCACTATCATCGGAATCTAATTCCAACCACAACGCATTAAAAACGGCAAAGCTACAAGCAAAAGCGGTACCTAAAATCCAAGCGAAATACCACATAACCGCCTCCTTAATAAGATTGTTTATTTTCTTTTACAGATTCAGTGGTCACTTTCCCACGCATTATTCGATATACCCATGCGGTGTATAAAAGAATAATCGGCAGAAAAATAATAGTAGCAACTAACATAATTAATAAAGTCAGCGGACTGGAAGAAGCATCCCAAACTAATAAGCTAGCTGACGGATTCGTAATGGACGGCAAGATAAAAGGAAACATACTAATACCGACGGTTCCGACAACACCCGCAATACTTAATCCGCTACAGATAAAAGCAAAACGACTGCTCCCTAAACGTGCGGTTAAAAATGCGAGTAATGCACCAATAAAACCAACAGCAGGCACTAGCATGGTAACGGGATAGCGAGAATAATTCTGCATCCATGCGCCGACTTGCGTTGTTACTTGTTTATTTAGCGGATTAGAATAACCGAGAGGATCGCCGCCACTTACTAACTGATATCCCATTACTTTAGTTGCGATCAAAAAACCGCCGACAGCAAAACAAATAATAAATGCAATCGCACTAAGACGAGACCAAAATAACGCTCTATCGCGAATAGGATGATAGGTTTTAATCGCTAAATATAAACCGCCATGCATCACTAACATAAATAAGCTAGTCAGGCCGCACCATAATGCAAAAGGATGAAATAAATCTAGCAACGTACCATCGTAAGAAATACGTAATGTATTATCTAAGTCATATGATATACCGCTCAAGACGTTACCCATCAAAACACCGAACACAAGCGCTGGCACAAAACCGCCAATGAAAACAATCCAATCCCAAAAGCGCCGCCAAAACATATTAGGTAACTTACCGCGATATTTAAAACTGACGGGCCGTGAAATACCCATGGTCAGTAATAACAACAACACCGCAAAATAAGCACCTGAAAATGCAACAGCATAAACAAACGGCCATGCAGCAAAGATCGCACCCGCTCCGAGGATAATCCAAACTTGATTACCTTCCCAAACAGGACCCAAGGTATTTAATACAATACGACGTTCTTCATCTGTTCGTGTTACTAACGGCAATAGCGTTGCCACACCTAAATCAAACCCATCGGTAACGGCAAATGCCATCAACAACACACCCATTAATACCCACCAAATAATACGTAATGTTTCGATATCAAGCATTGCTTCTTACTCCTCTATTTGATGGCGTCTTGGATATACGCTAAAATCCTTGGCTTCAAATAAATTATCAGGCCCGAGGCGTATGTATTTCACCATTAAGAACACTTCAACAACGGCTAATAAGCTGTAAAACAAAATAAAACCGCAAATGGAAATAATGACACTAGAAACAGATAAGGAAGAAGCACCCATAAAGGTAGGTAATAAACCATCGACCACCCAAGGTTGGCGTCCATATTCCGCCACGATCCATCCCATTTCTGCCGCCAGCCATGGCAATGGCAAGCTAAATAATGCAAGCCATAAGAACCAACGATTTTCTTGTAAACGACGACGCTGACAAAGATAAAAAGCGGTTGCAAAGAGCGCAATAAAATAAAGACCACAACCCACCATGAAACGGAAAGACCAAAATAGTGTAAAGACATCTGGTACGGTATCCCAAGCGGCTTTATCTATTTGTTCAGGCGTTGCATTTAATACATCATCGGTATAACGCTTTAATAACAACCCGTAACCAATGTATTGCTGATTAGCATTTAGCACCGCTTCTGCTGATTTATCTTCTGGGTTGGCTTGTAAACTTGAAATAGCCCCATATGCTTGCATACCATAATGAATACGCGTACGCGCTTCGTTGACTAAATCTGTAATGCCATATACTGGCTCACTAATAGAGCGTGTTGCAATTAAACCTAACAAGTACGGTAATTTTAGCGTGTACTTAGTGGTATGCTCTGCTTGGCTAGGAAAACCAATTAAGGTTAACGGTGCCGGCGCGGGTTCTGTTTCCCACATACCTTCAATAGCCGCTACTTTCATTTTTTGGTTGAGACCTGCTAAATACCCGCTTTCATCGCCTAATACCACCACACAAAGCGCAGAGGCTAAACCAAAGGCAGCGGCAACTGTCATTGAACGTTTTGCAAACTCAACATTACGATGACGTAATAAGAAAAAAGCACTCACTGATAAAATAAACATAGAGCCCGTTACATAACCGGCGCTAATCGTATGTACAAATTTCGCTTGCGCTACTTCGTTAAAAATAACAGCAAAAAAATCATTGAGCTCCATACGCATGGTATGAAAATTAAAGTGTGCGCCGACTGGATTTTGCATCCATGCATTAGCAATTAAAATCCACAAAGCAGAAAAACTAGAACCGATGGCTAGCAGCCAAGTGACCGTCAAATGTGCGCCTTTAGAAATTCTATCCCAGGCAAAAAAGAACACACCAATAAACGTCGCTTCTAAGAAAAAGGCCATTAAACCTTCTAGTGCAAGTGGTGCGCCAAAGACATCACCGACGTAATGCGAATAGTAAGCCCAGTTCGTACCAAATTGAAATTCCATGGTCACGCCTGTTGCAACACCCATGGCCACATTAATACCAAACAAAATACCCCAATACTGCGTCATGGTACGCCAGATAGGACGATTGGTAATAAAGTAAATCGTTTCCATGATACCCAGCAAGGTAGACATACCGAGTGTTAAGGGAACGAAGAGGAAATGATATAAAGCAGTCATACCAAATTGCAGACGGGAAAGCTGAACAACTTCACTAATGGGCAGCATAGGAACTCCTCTAGTGTAAATATTATTGTTATCGGTTCGATGACAATAGTGCGTTTTCTTAGCGGGTGGTGTGATTGTGTCATCCCGAGCACAGCGAGGGATCCCCATCTATTGCAGCAGTCCCTAGGACGGAGATCCCTCGCTACGCTCGGGATGACAATAGTCGTTCGGAATAACAGCTACACTAACTACACATGCCTGCTGAAAACATGGTTATAATACGATATAATTCTAAGTCTGTAACGTATTTTGGAGAATGGCTGTGACCTCTATCGACTCTTTTAAAACATTAAGACAATTAACTGTCAACGGAACGCAATACGACTATTTCAGCCTTCCCGCTCTTCTGGAATCTGGTCAGAAAAATATTGATCAATTACCTTATACTTTAAAAATCTTATTAGAAAATTTATTGCGCTATGAAGACAACTCAACTGTACAACAAGAAGACATTCACGCCCTTACCGCTTGGTTAAAAACCAAAACATCTGATAGAGAAATTGCTTATCGCCCTGCTCGCGTATTAATGCAAGATTTTACAGGTGTACCTGCTGTTGTCGATTTAGGCGCAATGCGCGATGCGATCAAAAAAATGGGTGGTGACCCAGAAAGAATCAACCCGCTCTCCCCTGTAGATTTAGTGATCGATCACTCTATTCAAGTTGACGCATTTGCCATCCCAACAGCCATGAAAATCAATGGCGATATGGAAATGGAAAGAAATGGCGAGCGCTACTCTTTTTTACGCTGGGGTCAAACCGCATTTGATAACTTCAGAGTAGTCCCACCTGATACCGGCATCTGCCATCAAGTAAACCTTGAATACTTAGCCAAAACTGTTTGGCATAACGAGAAAAATGGCCGCACGGTTGCTTATCCTGACACCTTAGTGGGCACAGACAGCCACACCACCATGATCAACGGCCTAGGCGTACTCGGTTGGGGCGTGGGCGGCATTGAAGCAGAAGCGGCCATGCTAGGCCAACCTATCTCCATGCTTATCCCTGAGGTCATCGGTGTAAAATTATCGGGCAAATTACGCGAAGGCGTGACGGCAACCGATTTAGTCTTAACCTTGACCGAAATATTGCGCAAAAGAGGCGTGGTCGGCAAGTTTGTAGAATACTACGGACCAGGCTTGGCAGACCTCCCTGTTGCAGACCGTGCAACCATTGCTAACATGGCACCAGAATACGGCGCAACCTGCGGCTTCTTCCCTATCGACAACGCAACCTTAGACTACTTACGCTTAACTAGCCGTGATGCACAAACTGTCGCCCTAGTAGAAGCTTATGCAAAAGCACAAGGCATGTGGTATGACGCTAGCAATAAAGAGCCTATCTTCACAGATACCCTAGCCCTAGATTTATCCAGCGTTCAACCTAGCTTGGCAGGCCCAAAGCGCCCACAAGATAGAGTGGAACTTGGTCAATTAAAACCTGCTTTTGATAAGTTACTGGTTGAAGCTGGCCGTGAATCTGAAAAAGATAAAGCCTTCCCTAGTGAAGGGTTTGATATGCATCATGGTGATGTGGTGATTGCCGCTATTACTAGCTGCACCAATACATCCAACCCTAGCGTATTAATGGCAGCGGGTTTAGTCGCGAAGAAAGCCCTAGAAAAAGGCATGCAACGCAAACCTTGGGTTAAAACCTCTCTAGCACCCGGCTCTCAAGTGGTTACCCAATACTTAAAAACCGCAGGCTTAGATCAATACCTCGACAAATTAGGTTTTGACTTAGTGGGTTATGGCTGCACGACTTGCATTGGTAACTCAGGCCCCTTGCCTGATGCTGTTGCTAAAACAGTTAACGATAACGATTTAATCGTTTCTGCCGTTTTATCTGGCAACCGTAACTTTGAAGGCCGTATTCATCCGCAAGTAAAAGCTAACTGGTTAGCGTCTCCTCCATTAGTTGTTATTTTTGCCTTAACCGGTACCACCTCTATTGATATTACGAAAGAAGCCATCGGCCAAGATAAAGATGGCAAACCCGTTTATCTAAAAGATCTCTGGCCTACCAATCAGGAAGTCGCCACTGAAGTCGCAAAAGTAACTAACAAAATGTTTAGCGAACAATATGCTGACGTTTTTGCAGGTAATGCTGAATGGAAGTCTATGCCAGTGCCAGAAGGTGAAACTTATGCCTGGAAAAATGATTCAACTTACATTCAACATCCACCTTACTTTATTGATATGGGTGAAAAACCTAAAGCGATTAAATCGATTGAAAAAGCGCGTCTCTTAGCTGTATTAGGCGACAGCATCACAACTGACCACATCTCTCCTGCTGGCTCCATCAAACCAGATAGCCCTGCTGGTAAATATTTACAAGCAGAAGGCGTAGCAGTTAAAGACTTTAACTCTTACGGTGCTCGTCGTGGTAACCATCAAGTCATGGTGCGTGGTACGTTTGCTAATATCCGCATTAGAAATGAAATGGTACCTGGCATTGAAGGCGGTATGACTAAGCATTACCCTTCTGGTGAAGTAATGCCAATTTACGATGCGGCGATGCTTTATCAAGCAGATCACATTCCATTAGTGATTGTGGCAGGTAAAGAATACGGCACTGGTTCTTCACGCGACTGGGCAGCGAAAGGTCCTAAGTTGCAAGGTGTTAGTGCAGTTATTGCAGAAAGTTTTGAACGTATTCATCGCTCTAACTTAATTGGTATGGGTATCTTACCTTTACAATTTAAAGATGGCGAGACGCGCAAGACACTACAATTAGATGGTACAGAATTAATTAGCATTAATCATTTGAACGATGAAATGAAAGCAAGTGCTGATATTTCTGCAACGATTGAACGTAAAGATGGCAGCAAAAAAGAAATTAATTTGTTAAGCCGTATTGATACGCAAAATGAAATTGAATATTACCGTCATGGTGGGATTTTGCAGTATGTTTTACGGAATATGATGAAAACGACGTAATTAAACGATATTCAAGCCTTGTATATCTCAAGGCTTGAATATAAACTTTAAATGTGATCATAAATCGGGGATAATTTATGAATACCTCTCGAATGGAATCACAATTACTGACGATCGCTCGTGATTTTCTGCGAGAACTCGAAGCTGAACGAGCAGTACAAGCAATTTCATTAGATGCCTCTCTTGAACGTGACCTGGGAATAGATAGTTTAGGAAAGGTTGAGTTATTCCATCGCATCGAAAAACAATTTTCAGTTCGATTACCTGAAAGTGCCATGGTTGAGGCAGAATCTTTACGTGATTTAATGAAAATAATTGAACAAAAAATCTCTAGTAAGCCAATAAAAATCCAACCGCAACCATTCTCTCCCATACTAGAAATGACGTCTCTGGATCTAACGAATGCTAGAACTCTAATAGATGTTCTCATGACTTATGCTACAAAAGAACCAAATCGTCCTCATTTGTATTTACAAAATGAAATGGGTGAAGAGCAAGTTATTCACTATGGCCAATTATTTGAAGAAGCAAAGAAAATTGCGCGAGGAATATATAAACAAGGTATTCAACCGGGAGAAACCATTGGAATCATGCTTCCAACGAGTGAGGATTTTTTCTATGCCTTTTGTGGAATATTGCTTGCAGGGGCTATCCCTGTACCTATCTACCCTCCTTATCGACCCGATCGGATAGAAGAGTATGCCAAACGTGAAGCAAAGATATTGCAGAATGCACAAGCAAGATTATTAATTACATTTTCACAGGCGGAGGCACTAAGCAATATATTGCGTATCTTCATTCCTAGCTTGAAGGGAGTGACAACCGTAAAAAACCTTCAACTACTGGAAGGGCCTCTGCAAGAAATCTCGATAGAATCGAGTGACCCAGCGTTAATTCAATATACTTCAGGAAGCACAGGTGATCCTAAAGGTGTTTTACTGACACATGAAAATATGCTCGCCAATATCCGTGCCATCATACATGCCATACCCGCCAAACCTACTGATGTGGAAGTAAGCTGGCTTCCTCTTTATCATGACATGGGTTTGATGAGTTGGCTTGGAAGTCTGTACCTCGGAATTCCAATTACCATTCTTTCACCGCTTACATTTTTAACTAGACCCGAGCGATGGTTATGGGCTATTCACTATCATCGCGGCACATTATCAGGCGGCCCTAATTTCGCATATGAATTATGTGTTAAAAAAATCAACCCAGAGGATATTGAGGGATTGGATCTGAGCTCCTGGCGTTTTGCTTTTAATGGCGCAGAAGCCATCAATCCAAAAACGCTGGAACGTTTTAGCAAAAAATTTTCCCGTTATGGTTTTAGAGCAGAAGCATTTGCACCTGTTTATGGATTAGCGGAAGCAACAGTAGGATTAACATTTCCCACCAAGTCTCGTGCTCCGCGTGTAGATAAAATTCAACGCGATATATTTGAAAAAGAAGGTAAAGCCATACCTTCTGCTTCTGAGAAAAATATTCTTGAATTTGTGGGATGTGGAGAACCCTTGTTAGATCATAAGATTCGTATTGTGGATAACGCCGGCCAAGTTTTAGAAGATAGGGTGGTGGGTAATTTGCAATTTAAAGGACCTTCTGCGATGCAAGGTTATTTCAACAACCCAGAGGCTACACAGAAAGCTTATCATGATGGTTGGTGGGACACGGGCGATTTAGGATATCGCTCAGATAATGAAATTTTTGTTACTGGACGAAAAAAAGATCTTATCATCAAGGCAGGTCGTCATCTATATCCTGAAGAAGCAGAAGACATAGTGAGTCAAATACCTAGCATCCGAAAAGGATGTGTTATTGCTTTTGGTGTCAGTGACCCAGATAGTGGGACTGAAAAATTAATTATTGTTGCTGAAACTTACGAGCTCGATAAAAAAAAGCAGCAAAGTATACGCTCTGATGTTATCGAAAAAATGGGGATTCAAATAGGTATTCCACCTGATACAGTCATCCTTGTTCCCCCAAGAACCATCCCTAAAACATCCAGTGGAAAATTACAGCGATCTGAATGCAAAAAATCTTATCTTGAAGGTAAATTATTTAAGCAACAATTGCCTGCGAGAATGCAATTTGCAAAATTAGCATTCATAGCTGCAAGCAAGAAAGTTTGGAGTTGGTTGGCTTATTTTGGTAAATTTTTATATGCACTGTATGTCGGAATAATCCTATTAATAACAACTCCTTTTATTTGGCTGAGTATTCTTTCATTACCGCGACAATACGCTGCAAGAATAATTCAAATTTGGGCACGTAATTTTTTTCGCCTGATCGGATGTCCTATTACACTTGAGGGAAAGACGAATTTACAAAATACTTCGCCTATAATTTATGTTTCAAATCACTCAAGCTATACGGACTCTATTTTATTGTTAGGAATATTACCATCAGGGGTCTTATTTACAGTAAAAAAAGAATTATTAACCACACCTATTATAAAAACATTTATTAAAAAACTTGGATATGTAACGGTCGATAGAATGGATTTTATAAAAAGCCTCGAAAATAAAAAAAGCATAGAGGAATCGATCAGTAAAAAACAATCCATAGTCATTTTTCCAGAAGGAACCTTTACCTACGCGACTGGTCTGCGTCCCTTTAAATTAGGTGCTTTTACTGTTGCCGCAGAAACAGGCACCCCAATTTGCCCTATTGCCATTCGAGGCACTCGTTCCATTTTGCGCGGAGATACTTATCTTCCAAAGCCTGGTGCAATCAATATTACGATAGGAAAACCAATTTATCCAAAAAGTAAAGATTGGAATGAAATATTAAGGCTTCATTCCTTGGTTCGATCTGAAATTGCTACTCATTGCGGAGAGCCCGTAATTGATGTGATTGTTGCTGGACCAGTTTTGGATTAATGTTTAAAATTAAGCCTAGTCATGGCAGAAACACCGTCACCGCGAGCGTAGCGACGCTCGCAATGACGTTCGTTGCTATGCTCGTCACTTCCTGAGCCTGCTTCATTTAAATTTTGCTGCTTCTTCTGACCCTTGTGTAACATCACCGGCACTGTAAGAATGTGCACCGGATCCCGCTAGCTTACCTTTATCAACAATTAAGTACTCTTCACGTATCGGACGGCTTTCAAACCAACACTCAAGTATTTCACGCACACCGGCAGCATAACGTGCTTGTGCTGAAAGTGTTGTTCCTGCGACATGAGGGGTCATACCATGGTGTGGCATGGTTCGCCATGGATGATCTTTTGGTGCGGGTTGTGGAAACCAGACGTCTCCAGCATAGCCTGCAAGCTGTCCACTCTCAAGTGCTCTAACAACAGCATCGCGATCACAGATTTTTCCTCGCGCTGTGTTAATCAGATATGCTCCTCGTTTCATCTTGCTAATCAATGTGTCGTTAAACAAATGTTCTGTTTCTGGATGAAGAGGACAGCTCAATGAGACAACATCACAAAAAGAAACCATGTCTTCAACACTTGGATGATAGGTAAGTCCCAATTCTTTTTCGATATTCTCAGGCAAACGATGACGATCAGTATAATGCAGTTTAACATCAAATGGTTTTAATCGTCGTAACGTCCCCAGACCAATGCGTCCTGAACCCACAATACCCACCGTCATCCCTTCAATGTCATACGCCCTTGAAACACAGTCAGCAATATTCCAGCCTTTCTTGATCACCCACTGATAAGAAGGAATATAATTATGCGCTAATGCTAAAATTGCCATAACATTATGTTCAGCCACACTATTACTATTGCAATAAGTCACTTCTGCAACCGTGACATTTTTTTCTATGGCAGCTTGCAAATCAACATGATCGGAACCAATACCTGCGGTAATTGCTAATTTTAATTTTTTTGCTTTTGCAAATCGTTCTTTTGTAAGATAGGCAGGCCAAAATGGCTGTGAAATGACAATATCGGCGTCAGGTAATTCTTTTTCAAATACTGAGTTAGGGCCATCCTTATCAGACGTGACAATGAATGTATGGCCTAATTTTTCGAGAAATTTACGCAATCCAAGTTCGCCGGAAACACTTCCCATGAGTTCTCCAGGCTTAAAATCGATATGTTTTGGAGTAGGCAGTGCCTGTCCGTCAGGGTAACGCTCAAGCTTAGGAATGCCATCACGCGCATAAGTCGTTGGATACCCATCCACTGGATCAGCATAAAGTACACAAAGTATTTTTGCCATACATTACCCCTTAAAATGATTGAATCTAACCAATGTTAAAACTATCTAATTCATCATAGCACCATATCAACTCATGTAGAATATGCCAATGCTTTGATTCGTATTGTTGCTGATCAATCCAAGTTAACCTGAAACAACAATTTACTCCCTGCATGCAAAATATCATTTTCTATCGCTAAATCATCATTAATCAATGCCATGCACTCTGCACGCAGCTGCTTCAAGAAGAGAATTTCTTCTGAGGTGAACAAGTCCATGTGATTTTCAAACTCAAACAGTGTATTTACTTTATTATGATTAAAAATAGAAGAAGCCACTGCGAGTAAATAGGCAAGCTTTTCATGATCGCCCATCACATCATTCATGTAATGTCCCAAATCTATTTGTTTTCCATGCTTTAAATCACGAATAATTTCATATTTACTACCAATAGATTCTGTCTGTGCAACACTAGCGTGATTAATTACTTGCTCGTGTGCTCTATAAATTTCTTTATATTCTTTCTCATCGGCTAAATATTTTATTTTTTGTGAATTAGCAAATAGATCGACATCGAGATCAAATAACCCTTGCGCTTTTGCCCGCTCTAAAACAGGCTTAATCTCTTGGTAGGATTGATTCATTGCAATGATATTAGACGGCAGCAAGGCCAATGGACATAATTTTTCTTTGAATGAATCAGGCAGATAATTAAAAACGTGCGGGTATTTTGCAAATTCTTGTAATGCCGCAATAGCCGTCAATTTATCGCTATTCTTTGCGGTCTGCACGGGTGCCGCGCACCCCTTTACAACACTACCACTAACATCTTCTGTTAACTGTTCCATAAAAATATTCAAGCTTGACTCAGGCATATTGCTAAAACAAAATATAGAATAGGCGTTTTCATTTTTTTCTATATCTAAGCCTATTAAGGATTCTTGGATATTTTTTATGTTAAATGCTTCAGTAAAAATTAACTGTTGTTTTTCACCTGATTCAATATGCAAAATCATTTCAATTAATTGCTGATATGGATGAATAACAGACTTTCTATGCGTTACCCGTACCCCTAAGCAAGTACCACCAAACATACGATCTAAAATTTGATCCAGTTTATTCTCAGCTAATATCAACTCTTGCATTAAAGCATCTTTATCAAGATCCTCACCCTCTGCTTGTTGATTCGTATAGGTGCTGCAAATCTCTTGATAGGCCTTCAAAAGATGGACGTAATCATCTATATCCATGCTAGTCAAAATAAAAGAAGGGATGGCCTTTTGTAGATTGGTTTCAGACAAATAACGTAATAAAATATGATGTTGTTTATCAGGTAAGTGATTGTTTTTTATTAATTGATATTTCAAACCTGAGTGAAACCCTAGCCAGTTTGCGACTAACGCAACAGGATTTTCTTCTTCATTTTGAATAGCTTGCACTAATTCATTATCATAATAGGGATCGAGATCGATTTTTTTTACGATCTCAATGATAGTATTAGCTAATTCTATTGAAGAAACCCCGTCCATCCCCGATCTCCAAGTCAGCCAGTCAATACAATCATTATACAGTGCTTTTCTTTTTTTGGGTTAAGCTGCTCGTAATTATACAGCGGCAGCAGCGGCTCAATGCACGTTTTTTATTTCACAATGGAAACTCTAAATACGATTTGCGTGGAACCATCCGCTCCCTGCCACGGCCTCGCATAAACCATTCTAAGCGTTGACTGTTGTGGCACGGTGAAGCCGGTCGGCTTGACCTTGAAGGTCCACACGTCACTGCCAGGCGCACCAACAACGGTCATTGTAGGTGATTCAAACTCATGCTTAACAGGAACCAGCAGATCATGATCATACTCACGCAAAAACCATGAATAACCTGTCGTTGGATTTGATTTTAGCCGTATACGAAAGATGGGATTCTTTTTTTCAACAACAATATTTAATCGGGATTCTGAATAGATAACTTCAGCTGGTTTTGTTGTTTCATTTGCTGCTAGAGCAAGAGGGGTTTTGCATAAAATTAATATTGCTGTAACGTTTAGAAAAATCTTTTTGAATGTCATGTGATCGTTCCTTTTATTCACGGTAATCTATATTAATGTAGCCTGGATGGAGTCGCTGCTGTCATTGCGAGCCACTATTGTCATTCCCGCGAAAGCGGGAACCCATTTCAAACATACAGCAGAAGTATCGTTATAAATGGATTCCCGTTTTCGCGGGAATGACAAT
>JBAQCP010000250.1:0-2018 GCA_049294295.1 Gammaproteobacteria bacterium
TAGCGCCGTCTCGAAGGGCAACCCACTCGTTATGACGCCAGCTCTAACAAACATAAACTAACAAAAGGAATTGTTATGGATAACATCACCGATATCGTCAACGTCACCAATCACCCCGCAGGCATTCTGCAAATCAGCTTACATCGCCCCGACCAACTAAACGCACTCAGTCAAGATGTCTTACAACGGTTATCCCATCTCTTTGAGCAAGCTAAACAAGATTCATCCGTTAAAGCCATTTTATTAACCGGCGAAGGCAAAGGTTTTTGCGCAGGCGCTGATATTAAACAACTTGCTGGCTTAACAGCGACACAAGGCATGACATTTGCCACCTACGGCCAACACGTTTTCCGCCAATTAGAAACATTAGGTAAGCCATCGCTTGCTGCTATCCACGGTTTTGCCTTTGGTGGTGGCTGCGAATTAGCCATGTCTGCTACGCTTAGAATGGCAGCGCATAAAACCGTATTTGGCCAACCAGAAATCAAATTAGGTGTTATTCCAGGTTTCGGCGGTACGCAACGGTTATCCCGTTTAGTAGGCAAAGGCCGTGCATTAGATCTTTGTTTAACAGGCCGTCGTTTTACCGCAGAAGAAGCATTGCAGTGGGGTATGGTGACAGAGTTAAGCGCACCAGAAGAGTTATTAAATCGTGCTATTAGCTTATTAACCGAGTTAGTCCAATTAAGCCCGATTGCGTTGCAAAGTATTATGACGGTCATTGATCAAGGTTATAACCTGTCGTTAGATGATGGTTTAGCATTAGAAGCCGCTCATTTTGGTTTATGTTGTGCAACAGCAGATAAAAAAGAAGGCGTTGGCGCTTTTCTTGAAAAGCGAACACCAGTATTTAGCGGGGAATAAATGATACAAACACAAGATGTTTTGTTTGAAGAAATGAAAGGCAAGGACGGTGATCTTGGTATCATCACCCTAAACCGTCCTAAGGTTTTAAACTCATTAAATCACGATATGATGGTGGCGATGTTAGCCCAATTAAATAAATGGGCAACCGCAGTACATATTAAAGCTGTCGTCATACGAGCAGCCGAAGGCCGCGCTTTTTGCGCCGGCGGCGATTTACGTTTATTACACGAACGCCGTACGGCTAGTGATCCTGCTGCGACGCTTTTTTTTAGAGAAGAGTATCAGTTGAACAAGCTTATTCATCATTTCCCTAAGCCCTACATTGCTTTTTTAGATGGCATTACGATGGGTGGTGGTGTGGGTATTTCGTTGCATGGTTCGCATCGTGTGGCCACCGAACGGTTGTTATTTGCGATGCCTGAAACAGGGATAGGTTTTTTTCCTGATGTGGGTGGTACGTATTTCTTGCCGAGATTGCCAGGTAGATTGGGTTATTATCTGGGCTTAACTGGGGCAAGAATGGGTAGTGAAGATTGTGTTGCATTAGGCGTTGCGAATCATAAAGTCTTAAGCACAGCATTACCTTTGTTATTGTCAGCGTTAGCAAGCCAGTCATTAAACAATGACGCAGATGTTTCTAATATCATTAAGCAATTTGATGCACCGATTTCACAGCCTGTTCTATTAGAGCAACAAGCAATCATAGATGATTGTTTTGCTTTTGATAATATGGAAGAAATTGTCCAACGATTAAAAATCTCTCATCATACCGTGTGCCAAGAAGCGCTAACTATGTTGCAGAAAAAGTCACCGACTAGTTTGAAAGTGACATTAAGAGCCATGCAAAAAGGACATCAACTAGATTTTGATGCTGTCATGCAACAAGAATTCCGTTTAACAACGCACTTTTGTGAAAAACATGATTTTATTGAAGGGATACGTGCATTAATTATCGATAAAGATCAAACACCTGTTTGGGTACCCGCTACATTAGAAGCGGTGACTGAACAAATGGTAGAAGATTATTTTCAACCTATTCCGGATGAATTAAATTAAATAATCTGCCGTCATTGCGAGCCACCACTGTCATTCCCGCGAAAGCGGGAATCCATTTATAACGATACTTCTGTTGTATGTTTGAAATGCGTTCC
>JBAQCP010000251.1:0-14345 GCA_049294295.1 Gammaproteobacteria bacterium
AACCCGGATTTCGCTACGCTCCATCCAGGCTACATCTTATTCCACAATTCAAAAAATTCAGGACAAGTTTTCCCCACGCATTCCGCATTATCAATCATAACACCAGGCGTTCTTAACCCAACAACCGCACAAGCCATCGCAATTCTATGATCATTATGCGGATCGACTAACCCGCCATGCGTTTCACTAGGATAAATAGTCATCCAATCTTTACCAGATTCCACCCTAACGCCTAATTTGCTTAACTCACTTTCCATTGCCGCAATGCGATCAGATTCTTTTAACCGCGCATGTGCAATGTTGTAAATATGCGTCGGTCCTTTAGCAAACGGTGCAATAGCCGCTAATGTCATAAACGTATCTGAAAAATTACCCATATCTATTTTGATGCCGGTCAATTCTTTTGGACCGTGAACGCTTAACCCACTGGCTGTTTCTTCAACGCGACAGCCCATTTGTTCTAATGCGCCTAAAAACGCAATATCACCTTGTATCACTTTCGCTCGTTCCGTTGGTTGGATGGTGATATGACCACCTGTAACAGCAGCCGCTGCAAAAAAATAAGAGGCAGTAGAGTAGTCCGGCTCTATTGCATATTCAGTTGCTTGATAGTGTTGTGTATTTGGAATGTGAAAGTGCAGGGCATCTATTTGTTTAGCAGTTACGCCAAACGCGGCCATCACGGATAATGTCATGGCAATGTAAGGTTCGCTGACTAATTGTTTTAGTGTGAGTGTCACTGGTTTTTCTGTAAACGGTGCAATCATTAATAAGGCGGAAGCGATTTGACTGGAAAGCGAGGCGTCTATTGTAATATGACCACCTGCTAGAAATCGTTTGCCTCTCAATGTTAACGGTAGGCTTTGCGTTTTTGCAGGTAAGATGGTGGCGCCTTGTTCTATTAGCGCATTTAATAGTGGGGTGATAGGGCGCGTACGCAGCCTAGGGGTGGCATCTATATAATATTCGCCCGGCATAATGGCGCAAGCGGCTAGTAGAAATCTAGCAATAGTGCCAGCATCTTGGCACCAGATGGTGGCTTTATTATTAGGAAAGACACCATCGCAGCCTTTTATATAGCAGATTGTATTTTTTTTATCGACGGTTATCTCAATGCCTAATTGTTTTAGGGCAGTTATCAAGGTAAGAGTGTCATCACTGATTTGCATGTTGGATAAACGAGAGCTGCCCTGGGCTAGTGCCGCTAAGATTAAGGCGCGATTGGTGATGCTTTTAGAGCCAGGGATGTTAATGGTGGCTTGTATTGGATGCGTGGGTGTAGGGGCTGCTTGTTGCATGAGTTAGCTTCTTTAATTATGTGGTTTTATTGTAGCAGTTAGGCAAGGGTAGTGTGTAGTCTGGATAAGTGCTGTCATACCCGCGAAGGCGGGTACCCATCCAAAATATAAGCAAATTTAGCTACAGAGTTGTATTGAGGATGGGTTCCCGCCTTCGCGGGAATGACGGTGTGGCGATATAGAGAGTCAACTTTCCATTGCACCTTTAGATATTCAAACGATCCCAGCCCTGCTAACATTCAACTATCAAGCCAAAAAGGTCGATTATGCAGGCATTATTAACCAAAGCTCGAGAATGGTACGAACGCGGTCAGATAGATAAGGCCATTCAATTACTTTTATCGTCTGTGAAGGCTGATCCACATAATGTTGAAATACTACATTTATTAGCTATTTTCTATATCGAAGAAAATAATTTTGAAGCGGCATCTACTTATCTAGAAAAAGCATGTGCCTTAAAGCCAGACGATCTTGTTTTAACATTACATTTAGCAAATGTATTAAAAATACAAAAACAATTCCCTAAAGCAGAAGCACTATTATTAAGTTTAATGGCAGAGCAGCCGTCCGTTCCTCCTATATATAATAATTTAGGCGCATTATATCTTGCGCAAGATAAGCTTGCAGATGCTATCACTGCTTTTCAACAAGCAATCAACTTGAGAGCAGATTATGCAGATGCTTATTACAATTTAGGTTTAGCATTCTCAAAAGCGGCACGCCGCCAAGAGGCGATCAATACTTATCAAGCACTATTGACCATGCAGCCAGATCATGTCGGTGCTTTGTTCCAGCTAGGATTGGTGTTGATGCAGCTACATCAATTTGAGCAAGCGATTCAATATTTTTTAAGGCTAGAAAAATCGCATCCTTTCCATTTTGAAACGCAAACCAATCTAGCGACTTGCTATCTTAAGCTTGCACAATTTGTTCCCGCAAAAGCTCACTATTTAAAAGCGAATAATATTTTTCCAGAAGATACTCAAGTGTTGTTTAATTTGGGTGTGTTGGAGATGCAGCAAGGACATTTAAGAGAGGCGGTGCAGTATTACCTAGCTGCTGTGAAACTGGATGCTAATTTATTAGATGCACACAATAATTTAGGCATAGCGTATATGGGGCTGAAAGATAGTCCGTCTGCATTGTTGCACTTCAAGGCGGCTTTGTTATTAGATCCTAATAATGAGGTGTTAAGGCATACGATTGATATTATTGAGCATCATCAAACACTATCTACTTCGCCGCCAGCGTATATTCGAGCTTTATTTGATTCTTATGCAGATCATTATGATGCACACTTGGTTAACGAGCTGCATTATCGACTGCCCAAACTAATGGCGGACAAAGTAAAACAGTTCCCTAGTCACGATTGGCATGTCTTAGATATCGGTTGTGGTACGGGTCTCTGTGGTGAATATATCAAGCCTCTCATCAATACCTTGGTAGGCGTCGATTTATCCGGCAAGATGTTGGCAATTGCGGCAAGCAAACATATTTATAATGAATTGATAGAGGCGGATGCTGTTAATTATTTGGCAGAGCATCCCAGTAGGTTTCATTTAATAATCGCTGGCGATGTGTTGGTTTACGAAGGTGACCTCCAGCCGTTGCTCGCTCATGCCTATACTGCTTTGCTGCCACAGGGTTATTTCATGTTTAATGTAGAAATTGGCAGCGAATATGATTATCAAATGACCGAGTCAGGTCGTTTTGCACATAATAAAGAGTATGTCGAGCGTATTGCCCAGCAACTCCAGTTTGTTGTGAAACAGGTAGATGACATCGTTATCCGTGAACAAAACCAACAACCTGTGCAAGGTTATTTCTTTATCCTGCAACGATAACTAGAACTTTGACTCATTATTGTGCTAGATTTTTAAATAGCTAGCGGCAATCAAGGAAGGAGCGTCATGAAGCAAGGTCTCATTGGTATCTTACTTATTTCCATCGTCTTGTTGACGAGTTGCGCTACCAACAAAATCTCTTATCCTAGCCCTGGCTTGGCCGAAGAAACTTGGCCCTTTGCAATTGATACGCAGCCTAATAGTTGGGCGCAAGGTGCAGATCATTGGTTCTTAACGGGTGATCCGAATTCTACTCAGCAAATGAATGAGACAGCTCCTTACATGGCTGCCATCAGTACGATGGAAGTCAAGGTACCTAATTTTACTAATATAAAAGTCAGCGGCAATTTTGAAGTGCAATTAGTCGGTACAGACGCACCTAATCGTGTCTTTGTGTACGGACCAAATGACGGGGTGAGGCAAGTCATTGTTGAGGTAAGAGGCAATACGTTGTATTTACGTCAACCACCAGAAGCGTGCCCCAATGTTGGGCGAACCATCGTGCGGATTGGCATCAAGGATTTGCATCACTTGATGCAGGCGGGACCGGGGTTGATTGAGGGTCGACAATTACGCAGTTCTGGTTTAGTCGTCCATTCTTATGGCAGTGGTGATGTTTATCTTACGGGTAAAATAAATTTATGTTCTGTTATTAATAATGGTGCGGGTGACGTCACTGTGTTTGATGCAAGAGCCAATGCACTGGAAATTAGTACCATGGGCTCCGGATCGGTTAATGTTAGCGGTCATTTGGGTATGAGATCTATTTTCCATCGCGGCATAGGCAATATTAATGTTATTGGAGTGAATGGCGGGACGCTGAATATTGATGCCGATGGCAGTGGTAAAATTGGTATTTATGGTTGCTATGACTTGTGCCGCGTGATTGCGAGAGGCGCGGTGTGTGTTTATAGTTACTGCGTGAATAGTGGTAAGTTAGTTGCTTACGGTTCAGGCCGATCTCATATTGGTATGGCAGGCAATGCGTCTGATTTAAATGTAGAGGTGAATGGCTCTGCACACTTTGAAGGTCGATATTTGCATGCGCGGGAAGCTTTCGTGCGTCTTTATGACAACGCACATGTGAATTTAGGCTCTAGTGAGAAGGTGTATGCGGCAGTTAATGGCGGCAGCAGTATTTACTTCTATGGTCCGCCGAATTCGATGACTAAATTTGTTAGGGATAATGGTGTGATTCTTTCAGTACTTGAAACAAAGCCGTTGCCTGGATTGTGTTATGCGATGCCTGTTTATAGGGAACGGGTGTATAAAGATGCTGAACCGATCTATGGGCGGCATGTGCAAGGGTATTATTGGAAGAATAGGCAGTTGCGCGCTAAGTAGATATTGGATGATTGTGAGGAAGGTGCTGCATAGCTGTTATTCCCGCTACACTGTCATCCCGAACCGCTCGCTGTCATCCCGAGCGTAGCGAGGGATGACAGTGGTAGCGCGAAAATGACAGTAATAACGATTAGATCAATTATCTACAAAGCATAAATGATCGTATCAAACGCACTACCTAATTGCCCACCCAACATCTTAAAGACATTCGTACGTGAACCAAACTCCTTGAAATGACTCGTGCCAAATTCTTTTTCCATTACATCAGACAAATTACCTAGACCGTCAACTAACCCTAATGAAAGTGCTGATTGCCCAGACCAAAAATCACCCGTGAATAATGTATTTGGATCAGCAACATGTAGTCTACCTTTACGCCCATCTAATACAGCTTGTTCAAAGTTCTTATGCACTTCGCCCATCACTTCTTGAATCTTTTTCATATCTTCAGGCGTCTGCGGTAAAAATGGATCTAAACGATCTTTGTCAGTACCCGCTGTGTAGACGCGGCGTTCGATACCAATTTTCTTCATGACATCCGTAAAGCCAAAGCCTTTGATGATCACGCCTATGGAGCCTGTTAACGTACTTGGGTTAACATAAATTTGATCAGCCGCAACAGCGACATAATAGGCACCAGATGTTAATAAGTCTTCGCCGACAACAACCACTTTTTTATGATATCTTTTTTTCATAGTAACAATCGCATCATGAATGATAGATGCTTGTACGGGGGTGCCGCCTGGTGAGTTGATATCAATGATCACGCCCACTGTTTGCTTGTCTTCAAACGCATCTTTCAAAACAGGAACGACTGTTTCAGCAGAAAATTCTCTGCCTGGTGCAATCATGCCATCTAAACGAATGAGAGCGGCTTGCTTGTTGCCACCTTTTCCGCTTGTGCTTTTATTGCCTGATACTGCATGAAAGATGCCATAAATAACACAAGCTATCAAGACGATCCAAAATAAGAAGCGAATGTTTTTCCAGCGTCTATCGGCACGTTTTTCGCGTAGCAAGTCTCTGACTAGGTCATTAGTCACGTCGTTTTGATTTAAATCCTGCATAATTGTCATATTCCTATGTTGATCTTATTAAAAACATTGTTGCATCTACCTCACCGTTTTATACTGATAGCTTGTTTACAGCAACTCGTACTTATAAGGAGATATCGTGCGACGTGTACAATCTACCTTGTTTGGTTTACTAGCCGCAAGTGGCTCGGTATTCGCAAACTCTAACTATAATTTAACGCCCGGTGTCTCGCCCATTAGTCATGATGTTTACGAGTTGCACATGACGGTACTCTGGATTTGTGTTGTCATTGGGGCGATTGTATTTGGCGCCATGTTTTACGCGATGTATTATCATCGAAAGTCGCGTGGGGCGAAAGCGGCAAATTTCCATTCTCATACATGGTTAGAAATCACCTGGACAATCATTCCCTGTCTTATTCTCATTGCGATGGCTATCCCTGCTACCAAAGTATTGTTGAATATGAATAACAATGATCAAGAAGCCGTAACGATTAAAATTACTGGCTACCAATGGAAGTGGCATTATGAATATTTAGAAGATAACCTGAGTTTCTTTAGTGATTTATCAACACCACAAGATCAAATACACAATAAGGCACCTAAGGGTCCTCATTATTTGCGTGAAGTAGATCATCCACTAGTCTTACCTATCCATCAGAAAATTCGTTTTTTAATAACCTCTAATGATGTGAATCACGCATGGTGGGTGCCGGATTTTGGCGTTAAACGTGATGCAATTTCAGGCATTATCAATGAAGGCTGGACTGTCATCGATAAACCCGGCACTTACCGCGGTCAATGTGCAGAGTTGTGCGGCATTAACCATTCATTCATGCCTATTGTCGTGATAGCGTTACCTGAACAAGCATATAAAGATTGGGTTGCTAAGCAAAAAGGGCAAGCGACTGCCGGTGAAGCAGATACTAATCGTGAATGGACGCTCAAAGAGTTAATGGCACAAGGTGAGCAAACGTTTAATAAAATTTGTGCGGCTTGTCATCAAGTGACAGGTCTAGGCACCCCACCAACCTTCCCAGCATTAAAGGGTAGTAAAGTGGCAACTGGCCCACTCGATAAACATGTTGAAACAGTCATGAATGGTGTCTCAGGTACCGCAATGCAAGCGTTTAAAACACAGCTGAGTGATGTCGAGTTAGCCTCGGCGATTACTTATGAGCGTAATGCATGGGGTAACAATACCAATACCTTTGTGCAGCCTATACAAATTAAAGCGTATCGCGATGGTAAATTAATTGCGGATGCGCTAACTGTTAAACCAGGTGCGGCGGCTCCAGCTGATAAAACTAAGTCTGCAGCAGAGGCAAAGCCGGCGCCCCCTCCCCCTCCTCCTGTGCCGACCACGCCAACAGCGGTTCCAGTCACGCCGGCATTGAATGCAGCAAAAACTGCACCGGCACCGGTCGTTGAGGATCCTTTAAAAGCGGCTATCGCAAGAGGTGAAAAGGTATACCAAACAACGTGTGCTGTTTGTCATCAGGTGAACGGTGCTGGTATTCCGCCGACTTTCCCAGCCTTAAAAAGTGATCCGGTAACAACGGGTCCTGTTGCACCGCATATCAACCGTGTTTTAAATGGCAGGCCTGGCACCGCCATGCAAGCATTCAAAGATCAAATGAAAGATCAAGATTTAGCAGATGTCATTACTTACGAGCGTAATGCTTGGGGTAATGATGTTGGTGATTTAGTAACACCAGAACAAATTAAAGCGGCGCGTAGTCTGCCGCCTACTACAGACAAAGGAACTTGATATGACAGACAAACATGCTGATACACATGAACATGCAGCACCTTTGCATCATTCGTTAGACCATGGTTGGATGACCTGGATAAAAGGCTGGTTATTTACGACTAATCATAAAGATATTGGTGCACTTTACTTGTTAATGAGTTTGACAATGTTTTTTGTCGGCGGCAGCATGGCATTATTAATTCGTTTGGAATTATTCCAGCCTGGGATGCATTTCTTTGACCCCAATTTCTATAATGAATTAGTGACCGTGCATGGTTTAATTATGATTTTTGGTGTCATCATGCCAGCGTTTGTTGGCTTGGCTAATCTAATGGTCCCCATGATGATCGGTGCGCCTGATATGGCGTTGCCGCGTTTAAACAACTGGAGCTTTTGGATTTTACCCTTTGCATTCTCATTGCTTATTCTTTCCCTCTTTGTGCCAGGCTCAGGCCCAAACTTTGGATGGACAATGTATGCGCCGCTTTCAACTTTATATGGGCCACCTAGTACTGATTACTTAATTGTTGCGATTCACTTAATGGGTATTTCCTCAGTCCTTGGCGCAATTAACATTATCGCAACCATTATCAATCTACGTGCACCTGGTATGACTTGGATGCGTATGCCATTGTTTGTGTGGACATGGTTTATTACAGCATTTCTATTAATAGGTGCGATGCCAGTGTTAGCTGGTGTTGTTACCATGTTGTTATTTGACAGACACTTCGGTACTAGTTTTTTTAACACTGCCGGTGGTGGTGATCCTGTCATGTATCAACATTTGTTTTGGTTCTTTGGTCATCCTGAAGTGTACATTATGATTTTGCCAGCCTTCGGTATTGTTTCTGAAGTGATTCCAACGTTTGCTAGAAAGCGCTTGTTTGGTTATGAGTTTATGGTGGGTGCCGTTGCGGCGATTGCCATTTTATCCTACATGGTGTGGGGCCATCATATGTTTACAGCCGGCATGGCTGTTGGCACGCAATTATATTTTATGTATGCCACTATGCTGATTGCTGTTCCCACGGGCATTAAAGTGTTTAACTGGGTCGCAACTATGTGGCGCGGTTCTTTAACCTTTGAAACACCTATGCTGTATGCGATTGCATTTGTTATTTTATTTTCAATTGGCGGCTTCTCAGGTTTAATGCTGGCGATTGTGCCTGCTGATTATCAATATCAGGATACGTATTTTGTTGTCGCTCATTTTCATTATGTCTTAGTAGCAGGCGCCTTACTTTCTATTTTTTGTGCAGTTTATTATTGGCTGCCAAAGTGGACAGGTCGTTACTATAATGAAACATTAGGTAAGTGGCATTTTTGGTTAACCCTCATAGGTGTGAATTTAACATTCTTCCCTATGCATTTTTTAGGCTTAGCGGGTATGCCGCGTCGTATTGCAGATTACGCGGTGCAATATACAGAGTTTAATATGATTTGTACCATAGGTGCTTTCATTTTAGGTTTTTCCCAGCTTATTTTTCTTTATAACGTGTTAACAACCGTCTTTGGTAAAGGTAAAAAGGCCGATGCAAAAGTGTGGGAAGGATCGCATGGTTTAGAGTGGACATTAGATTCTCCGGCGCCTTATCACAGTTTTAATACGCCGCCTGACTACGAGCAGGTTTACCGAGAAACACATAAAAAATACGAGCATATTGAGCGATGAAGCAGCCTAAGTCACATCGCAATATTTTTATTTACGGCGGTATTGCCGCGGTGCTGATGTTCGGATTTTGTTTTGCTATGGTGCCTTTTTACAATTTAATTTGTAAGAAGACAGGTATTAATCCTTCTTTTCAAAATGCAGCCTTAGTGAAGCCTGCACAGGTTGCGGCTTTAAATCATTACGGTGTTGATAGCAATCGTGAAGTATTAGTGCAGTTTGTTGCAACCAATCATATGGGCATGCCTTGGGATTTTTATCCGAATACCAAATTTATCAAAGTGCACCCTGGTGAAAATGCAACCGTATATTTCCATGCTAAAAATCCAACGCCTAAGACGATGACGGCTCAAGCGATTCCTAGCATGACGCCCACAGATTCAATTAGTCATTTTCATAAAATTGAATGTTTTTGCTTTAATCAGCAAACGCTGGCTGCCAAAGAATCCAAAGAAATGGCATTAGTGTTTAATGTCGATAGAGATTTACCAAAAGAAATACGTACGATTACATTATCTTATACTTTGTATGATGCAACGCCAAAAACGTCATGAAAAAAGGATAGGTCAGTATGCACGGTCACGAAAATAAGTATGATCCAGTTAAATATTACTTCATTGCAGCGCCATCCCATTGGCCGATTATAGGCTGTTTCGGGTTGTTCTTCTCAGTGCTAGGATTGGTGCAAATACTGCATGGTTCATGCGTGGGTCCATGGCTAATGCTCATGGGCGCAGGTTTGTTAATCACCACCATGGTCGGATGGTTTGGTACCGTCATTAACGAAAGTTTAAGCGGTTTGCACAGTGCCAAAATGGATATGACTTATCGTTGGGGCATGTTTTGGTTCATCATGTCAGAAATCATGTTATTTGGTGTTTTCTTTTTAGCATTGTTTTATACGCGTGTCTTTGGTGTGCCCGAGCTTGGCGGCAGTCCCATCCCGATTGTGCAAGATTTATTAATGTATAAAGGCGGCGCCACCCACGAATATTTATGGCCGCACTTTTATGCCATCTGGCCGCAATTAGTGAATCCAGATCCAAAATTATTCCCTGGTCCTAATGAAGTCGTTAACACTTGGGGGCTCCCAGCGCTAAATACTGCCATTTTATTAACCAGTGCTGGTACACTAACCTGGGCACACTGGAGCTTAAAATTAGGCAGACAACGTCATCTTATTATTGGCTTAAGCTTGACCATTTTGCTTGGCTGTCTATTTGAAAGCATCCAGATGTATGAGTATTACGAAGCCTACCATCATTTTAATTTAACCCTAGCTAGTGGTATTTACGGCACTACATTCTTTACCTTGACGGGTTTGCATGCCGCACATGTCACCATCGGTGCCATCATGTTGTTCATTATTTTGCTACGTTGTCTCAAAGGGCATTTCCGTCCTGAGCATCATTTTGCGTTTGAAGCAGTCTCTTGGTATTGGCATTTTGTAGATGTAGTCTGGCTTTTCTTATTTGTCTTTGTATACTGGTTCTAATTTAAAAGAGAAGACTATTCTATGGCCTGGTTAATTAATGCATCACAATTAGACAAATTTCGTAAAAATCAAAAAAATGTCATTATTTTAGATGTGTCATGGTTTTTGCCGACCGCAGGACGTGATGCAAAGCAGGAATTTTTAGATAAGCATATTATCGGTGCGCGTTTCTTGGATTTTGCGCCTTTCCACGATTTAGCATCACCGCTGCCCAATATGTTAATGCGCGACGAGGCGGTGATTGGCCAGCAAGTTGGCGCTCACGGAATTACGAATGATTTTAAAATTATTTTTTACGATAATAGCGATCTGCACACTAGTAGCCGTGCCTTGTGGATGTTTAAAGTATTTGGTCATAATCCTAACCAGTTATATATTTTAGATGGCGGATTGGATGCTTGGGTAAAATACGGTGGGAAAGTTGAGTTCGGTGAGCCGCGTAATGTCGCGTCTAAACCATACTCAGTCAATTTCGAAGCACGCTTAGTGCGCACCCTTGTACAAATGAAAAATAATTTACATCATCCACAAGAGCAAGTGATTGATTTGCGTCATCCGGTTCGTTATGCCGGTGGTCCAGAATCAAGAGCAGGTTTACGCTCTGGGCATATTCCTGGCAGTTATTGTTTTCCATTTATCACGATGTTTGAAAAAGACGGCCGTTTTAAGTCGCCTGATCAATTACGTAAGCAATTGTTAGGGATAGGCTTAGATTTTTCAGTACCCATGGTGTCTACCTGTGGTTCCGGCATAACAGCGCCTATTTTAAACTTTATATTAGATTTGTTGGGACTGGAGCATCACTCTGTTTATGACGGGTCTTGGTCTGAGTGGGGGGCAGAGCAGCTATATGCGGGTGAAGTGGATTTGTCAGAAAGGCCGATTAAAACCAGCATATCTTGTTAACTAATTAATTTTTAAAGCATTTTAAATTTTTACCGGTTCGAGGTATTCCGCTCTTAATTTGATACAATAACCGCAAAGTTGGTTAATATTTGTCAGATCGAGAGGGATGCCATGCTAATACGTAATGCACGTTGTGAATTTTATGCCAGATATGGTCATGGATATGAAAAAGCCGATCCAACGACGTTGAATACTTATGTTAGAAGTAAGAAAAAGCACTTAGTTGGTGTTAAGTCCACGCAGTTTGCATTTTCTCCCATTGGAGCAAAAAGCTTAGTCAAGGCAGACAAAACCGGTTGTTATTATAATGCTTTTGCCTTTAGTGCTTATAAAGCAGCACTAAAGCCACGTAAACAAGAGGCAGAGTTAACGTGGCTAATAGATGCCGGCGACAATTATGATGCTTTGTTACATTATCAAAAGGAAATGTCTGCTTATATTGCTAACGGTATAAAATCCTTGAATCTGGGTGCCGTTGCCAATGCAGATAATCAATATCCTTGTGTGTTATTTAATTTCCCCAAAGATACTCATATAAAAGAAGCTGATTGGGTCAATTTGATTAGCATTTATATTCTTGCTTTTGCAAATAAGCTAGCCGATGAAAGACACGTTAATATAGAAATAGTCAGGCGTTCTAGCTTTGGGCATTTGCGTCCAACCATGAGTGAATGTGCTCCCAGCTTACGCATCAGTCCTGGCATCATTCCGTTAGCGTACGCAGACATATTAATTGAGGCCATTAAACTTGCGCACTATTGTTTATGCGGAGCAGGTAATGCCTTGTTTAATGCTAAGCATGCCCATCCGACATTAGCTAATCATTTGCGTCAGTATAGCGAAATAAAAGAAATGAAGCCTGTATTAACATTGCCAGATAATTTATGGGATGTTTTATGGTCACCAGTGGATGCAAAAAAATACTCATTTGTTTATCAACTCACGCGTAAGGAAATTAATTTTGAAGCATTAATTAATCGTGTGATGGATGGTATGATTAAAAGTAAATTAAATGTTGCAGACATCATTAAAAATGAAAAGATATTTTATAAAGCATTAGTTTCTCCTTTAGTGGATGCCGTTAGAAGTTTTAGTTTAATCGGCGGAAAAATGTCATTTTCACAAATACAAGCTCAATTGCCAGATTACAAATGGTCAAGTGATCCCGTAGCTTTAGATGATGTTCCTTTTTGGGGTGAGATAAATCGTTTAGCGGATATATTTGAGGTAGGTCAAGATGGTTGGGTAATTAATCATGATATCTCTGCTGTACATGCGAAGCTGGAGGCGGCCGCTTCAAAGAGCATGTTTTCACCGATTATAATGGGATGTAAAGATGGATATGGTAGTGATTCAGATTGTGAAGGTGATGTTGAATTAAGTGCTAGCTCAAAGATACATCTATATGGCAGAAAGCGTATTTGTGCCACCGGTATGCGCGCTATTCAATTAGCTTATGGCGCAATCCGTTCAGTTTATGCGGATAATGCTAATATTCCTAAAGACACAGAGCATATGTATTATGAAACTGCAGAGGCTCTAAAGCGTTATAGCATTCCCGTCGGTAAAGTTGGTACACATGGGGGTTTTATAGAGCGCCTCACCTTTTTTGATATTAATCATTGCAACACTACTCAGGCTAAGACGCCAAGTCTGGTAGAGGTCATTTCTAAAGACAGCAAAGTTTGTGTGTTAGATACAACTAGTGCTACTCAACTTGAAATACTGGAAAAAATGGAGGCATTATTCGCTCATGCTAAAGATCTTCAAACAGTTATGTTAGTAGGTAGTGGTCTTAAGAATGAACAAGCAGGTACTGATACTAATTCCTATGGCTATGTTCGCATTTTTTCTAAATCTAAAGATACGATGCATGTTTTATATGACGTGATGACAGAGCTTGAGAAAAAAGCTAACTACGTACATCCTGCGGGTAGTCATGAAATCCGTGTTAATTGTAAGCAGAAAAAATTAGTGCCAACCAATCTTGGGATTTTACATGCTAGGGTGGGTATAAGGTAGGCCAATGTATGCCGTCATTCCCGCTTGCGCAGGAATGACGGCAATCGCGCGTATGGGATTAAAGAGAAAACAAATGCTTCGCATGAAATCTCAAATGATCTTCAATAAATGAAGCTACAAAATAATAACCATGATCGTAACCATCTTGATAACGTAGTTCTAATGGCGTCTGATTTTCAACACAAGCTTTTTCTAGTGCTTCAGGTCTTAAGTTCGCAAGAGCACTATCGGCTGTTCCTTGATCTACTAGTAACATAGGCCCTTTCCAAGGATGCGATTTAATTAACTCGCAAACATCATATTCTTTCCATGCATCAGGGTGGTCGCCTAGATAAGTCTGTAATGCGTTTAATCCATTAGAACTATTCATAACAGAGCAAATAGGTGCGAGTGCGGAAACCGATCGGTAATCGTTAGGGTTTCTTAGTGCTATCATTAATGCACCATGCCCACCCATAGAATGACCTGCAATGCTGCTTCTTGTCGTATCCACTGAGAAATTATCTTTTATAAGCTGTGGCAACTCTTTCGTCACATAGCTATACATTTGATAATGTGCTTTCCAAGGTGCTTTTGTTGCATCCATGTAAAAGCCTGCACCGACACCGATATGTTCACTTTCTTTTTCGCCAGGAATGCCTAATGCCGGAGGGCTGGTGTCAGGCACAATCAGTGCAATACCTAATTTAGCGGCAATCCGTTGAGCGCCCGATTTGATAATAAAGTTTTGTTCTGTGCAAGTTAAGCCAGATAACCAATATAGAGCAGGCACTGCATATTGTTCAGCTTGAGGTGGCAAGAATAGAGCGAACCGCATGTTACATTGGTTAACAATTGATGCATGCTCAAAGACATATTGTATGCCGTCAAAGGTTTTGTGTTCTTCAATTTTATTTAACACGATATTTCCTTGCATTGTGAGTAGCCTGGATGGAGCGAAGCGTAATCCGGGTTTGCCGATTTCACCTACAAACCCGGAT
>JBAQCP010000252.1:0-7600 GCA_049294295.1 Gammaproteobacteria bacterium
GGGCGAACGGTTTGAAAGTGTTGGCCGTTCGCCCTGAGGAGGCGCGTAGCGCCGTCTCGAAGAGCAACCCACTCGCTATGACGGCTTTATCACCAAGGCTTAACAACCGCCAAAATAATAATCGTCACTAAAAACACCACCGGAATTTCATTCAACACCCGATAAAAAACATCCCCATGCTTATTTCTATCGTGCTTAAAATCAAACAATAATTTACCTAAGTACACATGGTAGCCCAGTAACAACAATACCAAACCAAGTTTAGCGTGCATCCATCCCATCTGCATGTAACCTGCAGCACCATAACTTAATGTCCATAACCCAAATAAAACAGTTAACACCGCACCCGGTGTTGCAATACCAAAATAAAGTTTTCTTTCCATGATTTTAAATCGAGCAATACTAATTTGATCAGACGCTAAGGCATGGTACACAAACAAACGTGGTAAGTAGAACAATCCAGCAAACCACGTCACCATGAAAATGAGATGTAAGGCTTTGGTCCAGAGCATGATAAATCCTTTATAATTTTGGCAAAGCCTATTCTTGCTAAATTTCGCTAAAACTCAAAGGGAAATCATCAGGTGCATCTAAATTCAAGGATATATTTGGTTCCATATGAGCTAAGGATGATGTCGGGCTAAAAAAACCAAAGTGTTGTGGCATATGAATTTTTCTCAGTTCTAAATCATCGTCCATTTTCTTTATGCTAGCAGTGAACGCATATATTTCTGCATCTATTCTTTCTTGGCGTTTTTGATAGTCTAGCATTTGAAGAAAAGCACTATATTGATTATATTTTACAGTCTCGAGCGACTGTCTATTTATCAGATCGATTTCTTTTTGTTCTGCTTGCTTATCAATAGTGGCAAATTGAGCGTCTACTACAAACCAATCAGTCATGCTGTCACTGGGAGGGGCATTAGCACGAGCTATCCATTCTTCAGCCATTTGCTCCGTGATTTCAATGCCATCGTTTTCAGTTGGTAATGGTTTCGTATTTAGGTGCAGACTTTCTTCTTAAGAGCGGCACGTTTTTGTTTTATGCTAGGCTGTACCTTTTTGGGGACATCAATTTTTGATACATCAATGCTTCCCTTGTCGCTGCATGGGGAATACGATGTTTTGGATGCGTCTATGGATCCTTTGCTACGGAGAGCATAAGGTGCTGAATTAGAAGAGTTTTTTGGCATAACCATTCCGTCTTTTATTATGTGTGTGGGCAATTATAAGCCATAATCATTATGGGTTTCTTAAATAACATATAAAATTAAATATGCTATAATCCCGGCAAATGAGAGGTGGTTAATATGTCAAGCGAGATAGTTTTTACCGATAATGCGGCAGAAAAAGTCTGGGAATTAATTCAAGATGATGGAAATTTATCTTTAAAATTAAGAGCTTATGTGACGGGTGGCGGTTGTTCCGGTTTTCAATACGGCTTTACCTTTTCTGAAGAAGCAGAGCTTGATGACACTGTGATCGTAAAGACCGTAGCAGGGGGTGAAGAAGTTCATCTTTTGGTCGATCCTATGAGCCTTCAATATTTAAGCGGTGCCGAAATTGACTACACAGCAGATTTAAGTGGCGAACAGTTCGTTATCCGTAATCCGAATGCTAAAACAACTTGCGGTTGTGGATCTTCTTTTTCCACTGAATAAATATTCTATCAACAGCCATGACAATATTCTGACGCCATGGTAACTTACCGGCTTAAGAGAATTGGATGGCTTTTGATGCAAACACATAATCAAGCAAATACTCCATTAAAAATAGGGATCATCGGTGCAGGTTTTTCTGGAGCCGCGTTAGCCGCTACTTTTTTCCGCTCAGCCAACCAACCACTAGAAATCTATTTGTTTGAAAAAGATCCTGAATTTGGTTTAGGCGAAGCCTATAGCACTAAATTCCCTTTCCATTGGCTGAATGTGAGAGCGCGCGATATGAGCGCTTTTGAAGATGCCCCCGATCATTTCGTCAATTGGTTAAAAGCGCAGCCAGATTTGAGCCCTTATCTAAGTAGCGATCTTCCTTTACCAGATCAATTCATTTCTCGTTTGTTGTACGGCAAATATGTACAAGACTTAATTAAACAATTTGAGCAAGCAGATGGGTTAGTTAAATTAATTAAAATCACTGATGAAGTGTTGGCTATTCAGCCGGGGCAACAAGGCGGTGTTTTGAAGCTCAAAAACGGAGCTGATGTCACTGTGGATAAAATTATCTTAGCTTTTGGTAATCATGCACCGACAACATTTAAATTTCCAATTGATTCTTCAGTCACGGCTATCAACGATCCTTGGAATTATGCAGCTATTCAAGCCATTCCTAAAGATGATGCCGTTGCGATTATTGGTACTGGTTTAAGTATGATTGATGCGACGTTATTGTTGCATCACCAACAGCATTTAGGCCCAATATATGCGATTTCTAGACATGGTTTGCTACCATTGCCGCATACAGATACGCATGATCAAGTGCCGTATGTTGTACCAATGCAACAACTGCCTACGAATATACGGCAGTTAGCTAAATGGCTGCGTAAAGAGATTCGTCAGCATGAAAAACAGGGTGGTGATTGGCGTTCAGTGATTACCGCTGTCCGCGTTCATATTCCTAGTATTTGGAAAGCGGCCTCATTAACAGATAGAAAGCGTTTCTTGCGTCATGTGCTGCCTTACTGGAATGTGCATAGACATCGTGTGCATCCAGCAATTGCTGAGTTACTAGCCAATTTATCTGCTAAAAAGCAATTAAAAATATTGGCAGGGCGTGTGATCGGAACAGATCACACGGGTATTATTATCCAACCTCGTCATGATCATCGCACCCAGCATTTATCAGTTAAATGGCTAATTAATTGCATGGGCCCTTCGCTCAATATTGCGAGTGTCAAACAGCCGCTGATCGTCTCTATTTTAGAAAGCAAACAAGCTATATTAGATCCCTTAAATTTAGGGTTTGCAGTCACAACAACGGGTGCTTTGCAAACTGAAAATGGTCCATCTACGTTACTTTATACATTAGGTCCTCCAGCAAAAAGTGCAACATGGGAATGCAATGCGGTTCCTGAAATTCGTAAACAAATTGCGGAGTTAGTTAGTCACATTATTTAGAAAGGAAAAAAATCTCATGGAGAAGACGATCCCGCAAATAGCTAACCAGCTAATATCATTAACACTCACCCAGCGACAAGTCTGTGACTTGGAATTATTGGCGTCAGGTGGTTTTGCACCCTTGCAAGGGTTCATGGCCCAACAAGATTATAATAGTGTATTAGATAATATGCGTCTTGCGGACGGTACGTTATGGCCTATGCCTATTACCCTTGATGTTGATGAAAATACCGTGGCATCATTACATACCGGTATGAGTCTGGCACTAAGAGATTCTGAAGGTTTATTGCTAGGTACTTTATGTATTAGCGATATCTGGGAAGTTGATAGAAAGCGCGAAGCGCAAGCGGTATTTGGAACCACAGATGACAATCATCCAGGCGTTGCTTATCTTTTTCAGCAGACTAAAGATTTTTATGTCGGTGGCCGTTTGTTGACAGCGGTTGCTCCACACCATTATGATTTTAATCATTTACGTCATTCACCTGCCATGCTTAAAGAAATGTTTGCAAAGAATGGCTGGGAAAAAGTCGTGGCCTTTCAAACCAGAAACCCTATGCATAGAGCACATCAAGAATTAACCTTACGTGCCGCAGAACAAACAGGCGCGCAATTGTTAATTCATCCTGTGGTTGGTATGACAAAGCCAGGTGATATTGAGTATTATTTGCGAGTTCGTTGTTACGAGCATGTTTTGAAAACATATCCAGAACATTCAGCTTTCTTGAGCTTGCTGCCATTGGCTATGCGTATGGGCGGTCCTAGAGAAGCACTTTGGCATGCACTTATTCGTAAAAATTATGGATGCACACATTTTATTGTTGGTAGGGATCATGCTGGACCTGGTAAGGATAAAACAGGGAAGCTATTCTATGATCCATACGCGGCACAGCAGTTAACCTTGCAGCATCAAGATGAAATGGGCATTAAGATTGTGCCTTTCCAAGAAATGGTTTATAGCAAACAGCAGAATCGTTATTTTTCAATTGATCAATTTCCACAAAATGAAATACCATCATCCATATCAGGCACAGAATTACGCGATGCGTTACAAAAGAATTTAGATATTCCTGAATGGTTTTCCTATGCAGCTGTTATTAAAGAATTACGCGCAGCATACCCGGCTAAACATCACCAAGGATTCACGGTATTTTTAACCGGATTGCCAAGTTCAGGTAAATCAACGCTAGCAAATGCACTTATGTTAAAGCTACGCGAAAAAACAGAACGAAAAACAACTTTGTTGGATGGCGATATCATTCGTAATCATCTCTCTAAAGGCTTAGGTTTTAGCCAAGAAGACAGAGAGACGAATATTACTCGTGTTGGTTTTGTTGCAACGGAAGTGGTAAGACATGGCGGAATTGCTATTTGCGCGTTGGTTTCACCTTTTGCAAAACCTAGAAATTTAGTAAGAGGCATGGTGCAAGAGGTGGGTGGTTTTATTGAAGTGCATGTTGCAACCTCTCTGTCTGTGTGTGAAGACAGAGATCGTAAAGGGTTGTATAAGCAAGCGCGCTTGGGTGTTGTAAAGCAGTTTACAGGTATTAGTGATCCTTACGAAGAGCCGGTGTCCCCCGATATTGTGATTGATACTGCCGTAATGAACCCTCAAGATGCAGTCGATTTCTTAATCAGTGAGATCACTCGTTTAGGGTATTTGCAATGACCAAAGATATTTTTCTAGTGCTGGGTGTTGCAAGGAGCGGCACCAGCGTTATTACTCGTGGATTGCAAGCATTAGGCGTAACGTTGGGTGATAAATTACATCCGGCGAGTAGCTGGAACCCCAAAGGATTTTGGGAAGATGATGAGCTGGTTTATAAGATTAATCGAAGTATTTTGTACTTTTTAAATTATCCCTGGATAAACACAACGTTAGCTGAAAAGCTGCAGAAAGGTGATGATTATTTACTGAATCAATTTAAAGTGCGTGCTAAACAGTTATTAGCAGAGCGATTAGCGACTAGTGATAATTGGGGATTTAAAGATCCACGTACTATTTTGATGCTGCCATTTTGGCAAGCGGTATGTAAAGAGCTTTCTTTGACAGATAAATACATCATTGCCATTCGTCATCCATTAGCATCAGCACATTCTAATAATAAGATTGGCAACGGTGATGTTGAAGCTGTCTTGTTAACCTGGCTAACGCAAACGATGTCTGCAGTGCAAGATACGATGAATAAACCCAGCGTATTTGTTTCTTATGAGTTAATGTTGCAGGATGCAGAAAAACAATTGGCCAGAATCAATCATGTCCTATCTGTGAATCCTGCGCCAAATCAACAAGAGATACATCAGTACACACATCAGTTTTTAGATAATAATTTACGCCATCATGTTTTCGATGATGCTGCACTTAGCCAGCACCCCGCCATGGCCGTCATGCCGTTGTGCATGGACTTGTACAAGTTATTAATGCGGGTTGCGACAGACGAAATTAAAGTAACGGATGATGCTTTTAAAAATGAGTGGGATAAGATTAATATCCAATTCAATGCAGCTAAGCCACTTTATCATTATTTATTTACGGTTTTAAATAAAAATAAATTATTAGAAAGGCAGGTGCGTACTATTCAGAAATCACTACCTTGGAAGCTTGTCACGCCATTAAGAAAAATTGATGATATTCTTCGCTTTTATCGAAAAAAGCAGCGCGGTATAAACAAAATGGCTAATGCCTATGAGTAATGAATTAAATATACTGTTGCAAGCGGTGAGCGCCGCAGGTGCGGCAGTTTTAACCTTGTCTCGGTCAGATCTTGCCATCACCTTTAAAGAGAACAATGACATTGTGACTCAGGGTGATTTATTGGTTAATCAAATTTTAAAGGCAGAATTGCTGAACCACTTTCCTGATTACGGTTGGTTGTCAGAAGAGTCGGTTGATACGTTATTAAGAAGAGACGCCAAGCGGATTTGGATTGTAGATCCAATTGATGGCACACGTGAATTTGCAAAAGGTGTACCTGAGTACGCTATTTCAGTCGCTTTAATTGAAAATGAACAGCCTATTTTAGCTGCGGTATTTAATCCGGCCACTAATGAATTATTTCATGCAAAAAAAGGTGAGGGTGCTTGGTTAAATGGCCAGGTAATTAATTGCCGTGAAAATGCTAGCGCTAATTTAATATTGCTAGCGAGTCGTTCTGAATATAGGCGCGGTGAATGGTCGGCATTTGAAGTCGATAATGAAGTGCAGCAGATTGGTTCTATTGCGTATAAGCTAGGTTTGGTTGCGGCTGGAAAAGCAGATGCTACTTTTAGCTTAGGCCCAAAAAATGAATGGGATATCGCCGCTGGCGTTTTATTAGTAACAGAAGCAGGTGGAATCGTGACCAATCAGCGCGGTCAGCCATTTGTATTTAATCAAGAAAATGTCTTGGTAGATGGTATTGTTGCAACGAGCCAACAATCTCACGCGCAGATTGCAAAAATGATTGCTGTGTAGCCCGCATGAAATGCTGAGGGATCGACGCATAATTATAGGTTTTCTGTAAACTAAACATTGTCATCCCCGCGAAGGCGGGGATGACAGCATCTGTAGATGAAGGGTTATGTAACTATAAAGCAACTAGCAATACACTCAAATTATGCGTCGATCCCTCAGCATGAAATGCGGGGCTCTTGGCTCACTATCAATGAACCCGGCTGTCGCTGCGCGTCATCCGGGCTACATTTATTAAATTTTAACCTACGTAAAAATCTTCCCCAACCCCATGCACAATCTTATAAGAGCAAGTCGCCCCATTATACTGCAGCACACTAATATCAGGTTTAGCCGGCCCTTTAGCCGTCACAACAAACACACAAGTCTTGCTAACAAAATTCTTCGCTTCCTCAGTTAGTGTCAATGTATAAGCCACATCAAAATCATCTTGAGGATCAAATGCAAAACCATACTTAAGCGGTGTATTTGTATTTAACGTAAATGTGTTAAATACACTGCCGTCAGGTTTTACAAAAGATGCTTTTTCATGAATCACTTGTAGTGTGCCATTCCAATTAGATGTGTCATTTGCATAAACCATATGCCAAGTATGTACACCAGGAACAGATTGAGCATAAATGCTAGTGGAAGCTAAAAAAGATAAAGCGGAAAGAGCGAATGAACGCTTTGAGAGTCCCATCATAATTCTCCTTATAAAGTGCTGCGTAGCATAAGGGAGTTTTAATTTGATGTGAAGGTGTTTTGTGAAGCAGGAGGGTTATGTTTTGGCCAGAGGCGGAATCGAACCGTCGACACGAGGATTTTCAATCCTCTGCTCTACCGACTGAGCTATCTGGCCAACAACAAGATGTGTATTAAACAGATAGAGAGCTTTAGAGTCAAGCAGAACGTCATGTTTTTGTAATGTTTTTTAGTGAGTGTAGCCTAGATGGAGTAACTGCCGTCATTGCGAGCCACCACTGTCATTCCCGCGAAAGCGGGAACCCATTTATAATGATACTTCTGCTGTATGTTTGAAATGGGTTCCCGC
>JBAQCP010000253.1:0-24571 GCA_049294295.1 Gammaproteobacteria bacterium
GCTGTCATTCCCGCGAAAGCGGGAACCCATTTATAACGATACTTCTGTTGTATGTTTGAAATGGATTCCCGCTTTCGCGGGAATGACAGTAGTGGCTCACAATAACAGCATATATTATCTAAAATTATCAAGGAAACATCATGTTCCATCATTTAAAACGATTTGCTTTATTATCTTTCCTCTCACTATCCATTACTACATACGCAGCCCCACCCATCACTCTCACCTACCAACAACTCTACCTCCCCGAAGCAATCCAAGCTCTCGCCAAATTTCTCCATAAAAACGTCGTCGTCAGCCCAACCGTCACGGGACTCGCCACCTTACAGTTGCAAAACGCCGACCCTAAGCAAGCCTTCGATGCCTTACTAGTCACTCACGGGTTAGCAAAATGGGAAATTGGTGACGTTTGGTTTGTTGCTTCACAAGCAGAATTAATCAAACGTAAACAAGAAGAGGGCAAATGGCGCAAAATGTATGATGAGTCCGCAGAGCTCGTGACGGTCGTTAGTCAAATCCGTTACGCTAGGGCAGGTGATATCGCTGACCTACTACAAAAAGAACAAGCCGGCTTACTATCTAAGCGTGCCCAAGTGCGTATTGATCAGCGAACAAACACCCTGTTTGTCCAGGATGTAGGTGATCACTTGGGCTTAGTGCGAGCGTTAATTCATAAAGTGGATGTGCCAGTACAACAAATCATGATAGAGGCAAAGCTTGTCAGTATTGATCATGATTTTGAGCAAGAATTAGGCGTTCAGTTTGGAGTGAAAGAGTCGAGCAATGGGCGATCGAGGAAGCTGGCACTCGTACCGGGCAAATATAGCGTCGCCGTTGCGGCATTAGCGGATGGTTCCCTGCTGGATATCAAATTAGCTGCCCTAGAAAATGCTGGGCGAGCAGAGTTGATTTCTAGTCCTCGTCTATATACTGCTAATCAGCAGCCAGCTTTCATTGAATCTGGTGAAGAAGTGCCCTATCAAGAGGTCAGCGAGAGCGGCGGAACAGCAGTCGTCTTTAAAAAAGCGGTTTTAGGATTAAGAGTGACACCACAGGTCTTGCCAGGCAGTAAAGTCTTGTTACAATTACAAATAAACCAAGATCGTCCTAGCAATAAAATGGTGCAGGGGGTGCCGACTATCAATACTAGACAAATGATGGTCAATATCTTAGGCAAATCAGGCCAAACAATTGTATTAGGCGGCATTTACGAGAATAATTACGAGGAAGGGCAGCAACGTATTCCTTTCCTTAACAGGCTACCTTTGCTAGGCTGGCTGTTTACTCAGCAAACGACTCGCGAGACTAAGCGGGAATTACTCATTTTTGTAACACCAACGATTATGTGAAGCATGAATACTGGACGAAATAATATATTTTTAATAGGCCCTATGGGCGCTGGCAAAACCAGTGTAGGCCGATATTTGGCCAAACATTTGAATAAAGACTTTTATGATTCAGATGAAGAAATCGAAAAGAAAATGGGTGTTAGCTTAAATTGGTTATTTGATATTGAAGGTATCGCCGGTTTTCGTCAGCGTGAAATGAAAGTGATTGATGAGTTAAGCTCGCTTACTAACTTAGTTTTATCAACAGGTGGTGGTTGTGTTGAAACAGCAGAAGTCCGTGACTATTTACGTCAGCGTGGCACCGTTGTTTATATGGAAGTGTCATTAGAGACGCAGCTAGACCGTTTGAAGCGAGATAAAAAACGTCCTTTGTTGCAGGGCGAAAATCCACAAGATGTATTAATTAAATTATGGGAAGAGCGCGAACCCTTCTATGAAGAAATTGCGGATTTTACTGTCGTGACCGACAATCGCTCGGTACGTGATGTGTGTGAAGACATATTAAGGTGGTTAGGTAGTAAGGTGTGACCGTTCAGACTGTCTTAGTAGAAACAGCCCATCATCGCTATCCCATTTATCTTTCTGCGGGTAATAGTGTTGATGCCTGGGCGCTCGCAATGACGACTGGAACATCTGCCAAACATATAGTAGTGATTACCCAGCAAACCATCCTCGATGCCCAGCCAACCTTATTAACCCATTTGTTTAAAGAATCCATCCCTCCAGTCGTATTGCTCCCAGACGGCGAAGCCCATAAAAATATTCAAACCTGGCAACATCTGATGGATCAACTGATAGCATTAAAATGCCATCGCAATACTTTACTGGTGGCTTTAGGCGGCGGCATCGTTGGTGACATCGTTGGTTTTGCAGCATCCAGTTTTTATCGCGGACTTGCTTATGTGCAAATACCCACGACTTTAATAGCCCAAGTTGATTCTTCGGTGGGTGGAAAAACAGGCATCAATCACCAGCATGTAAAAAATGCCATTGGTGCTTTTTACCATCCCCAGGCCGTGTTAATAAATGTTCATTTGTTAAAAACATTACCAGCACGGGAATTCATTGCGGGTCTTGCCGAAGTCATTAAGTATGGCTTAATTGCAGATGCCGATTTCTTTACTTGGTTAGAAACAAATCTTCCTTTAATTCTAGTGCGTGACGAACAAACATTATTGTATATGATAACGCGTTGCGTCACTTTAAAGGCGCATATTGTCAGCCAAGACGCCCAAGAAAAAAATGGTTTGCGTAGTTTGCTAAATTTTGGTCATACATTTGGACATGCATTAGAAGCTTGTACTGATTATCAGCAATTTTTGCATGGCGAAGCTGTCGCTATTGGTATGGTGCTCGCTGCAAGATTATCTAAAGAGCATGCAGGCTTAAATGAAGAATCGGTAAAACGTATTGAAACATTACTGCGTCAAGCTGGTTTGTTAAATGATCAAATCAAGCTGCCCAGCGCTGCAAATTTAATGGCTTTAATGGCGGCTGATAAAAAAATGCTAAATAATCAATGGCGCTTTGTTTTGTTGAAAAATATAGGTTCAGCAATGCTTGTAACAGATGTCTCTATGTCTACAGTTGCTGATATTTTGGATCATTTTTGATTTAAAATTTTCTTTACTTTAATAAATACCAAGCATAGAGTAACAGCACACTTCAAAGTTCATTCAAATTCATTGTTACCATTCCATATTCTGCAAAATAGCTTTTCATCGATTTTATAAAAGGAGATTTACATGAATAGTAAAAGAGTAAAATTTACTCTATCAGGTGCATTAGTGGCTATTTTGCCTTTAGTTGGCGGATCAGTCTATGCGGCAAAACCACTAGATTTAAATCAACAAAAAATAGGCGTTTTACAGACCATTACCGCTAATGCTAGTTTTGCATCTGCAAATGGTATCCAAGAAATTAATCGTGCAATGGACGAAAACAATACGCTGCACGTACGTATTCAACAAACCTATGCTGGCTATAAAGTGTGGGGCGCGGATGCTGTTGTGCATGTTAGAAATGGTATTGCATTAGGCAAACAAGAGTTAGCGACGGTTGCAACGGCTGCACCAAATGCAGATATGGATGGCACCATGTATCAAAATCTTCAAGCAGATTTAGGTGTACCGCCTACCGCTAGCCTTGCTCAAAGCCAAGTTGGCATTCAGCAAGCGATTAAAGATTTTAACCGATCAAATGAAGCTGCAAGCATTAGTCAGCAAAAAAGTAATGTAATCGTTTATGTTGATCAAGACAATAAAGCTCAATGGGCTTATGAAGTTAGTTTCCACACCACCCCAAAAACCACCCATGAAAAACCTGCACGTTGGGTTTATTTAATTAATGCAAAAACCGCTGAAATTTATGCGAAATGGGATGACATTAAAACCATAGACTTGAAAAAAGAAGTCGGCGGTGGTTTTGGCGGCAACATCAAAATGGGTAAAGTCGTTTATGATGGCTTAAAAGGCGACCTTGCATCACTAAAATTGCAAAGAGATGCTAAAACCGCTACCTGCTACATGGAAAACGAAGATGTGATCGTCAGACAATTTTCTTGGAGTGATGAAGATCCAGATAACCTTACCGCTAGCGGTGCAGCGATCACTTTCCCATGTGAAGCACCAGATGCAGCTCACAACAATACTTACTGGCATGGTGAGAAAGACGCTGTCAATGATGGCTATTCACCCAGCGATGATGCTTTGTTTGGCGGTATGGTAATTAAAGATATGTACAAAAAATGGTATAAAGTGCCAGTGCTTGCGAACAAAGACGGCAAGCTTATGCAATTACATATGGTCGTGCATTACCCTGATTACGACAACGCTTACTGGGATGGCACAACGTCTACCATGACATTTGGTGATGGCGAAACCATGTTCTATCCATTAACTTCTTTGGGCGTTGCCGCACACGAAGTTAGTCATGGCTTCACAGAGCAAAATTCTGGATTGCAATACTATGGTCAATCGGGTGGTTTAAACGAAGCTTTCTCAGACATGGCCGCACAAGCAGCTGAATTATATGCTTACAAGAAAAACTCTTGGCAAATAGGCCCAGAAATTTTCAAAGAAGCAGGCAAAGCGCTTCGTTATATGGATAAGCCAAGTAAAGATTGCCAAAAAGGTGATACGTCTGACAAGATGAATAGACGTTGCTCTATCGATTCCGCTGATGAATATTATTCCGGTATTGATGTGCATTATAGCAGCGGTGTATACAATCGCTTCTTCTACTTATTAGGCAGCTCTAAAGGTTGGAATGCGAAAAAAGCATTTGATGTGATGGTCACTGCTAACAAGCATTACTGGACATCTGCTGTTGACTTTAAACAAGCTGCTTGCGGCGTGTTAAAAGCAACCGCTGATCATAAGTATAGTGATGTTGCTGTTAAAAAAGCATTTGCTGGCGTTAAGATTGATATCAGCGCTTGCACCAAGTCTGACAATTTTTAGTTGTAAAAGCCCGAGTTAACTGCTCGGGCTTTTTTTCTTTAAAAAGGAATTTCTATGTATAGAAAACTAACCGTACTAAGTGCGTTATTGCTATCCCTTCCTGCTTTTTCCGCAACACCTGTTAACTTAGGTCACCAATCTGCAAGCCAATTTGTTAAATCAGGTTTTTCAGATCCAACGGTTAAAATGGAAGAAGTTAGTCGTTCAGTTGATTTTAATCGCACCTCCCATATTCGCGTAAAACAAACTTATCAAGGTCGAGCTGTTTGGGGCGGCGAAGCTGTTTTGCATACACCGAATGCAGGGGCAACCACTAAGCCATTCGCAAATGTTGTGAATGCGAAGACCACCATGAATGGTGTGATGTACCAACAGTTGAGCAAAGATTTGGCGAATACACCTGCTTATATTTTTAATGCTGCTCAGCAAGAAAAAGTATTGTCTCAAGCGATTAAACTGTATCAAGAAAAAGCGGGTAAAAAGGTTGATGCAACAGACAAACAGGCAGAATTGATTGTTTACATCGATGACAACAACCAAGCACATTGGGCCTTTTTAGTGAGCTTCTTAACGGCTGATGAAGCAGGAAAAATCCCTGCTAAACCAACCTTTATCATGGATGCTGTTAGCTTGACCGTTTACCAACAATGGAACAATGTTAAAACGCTAGATAAAGCAGATGGCGGCGGTTTTGGTGGTAATCATAAAGTAGGTAAAAAAATATTTGATGGTATTTCTGCGCCTAAACTACAAATCATGCGTGACGCAAAAGCTAAAACATGTTTTTTAAAAAATGATTTAGTGACCATTAAAGATGATAGAAACAATCGAAAATTAATGAGCTACGCTTGCGAAAAGCAAGATGAAACGCATAACAACGTTTACTGGCATGATAATGATGACATGATTGCGACTACCTGGTCTCCAAGTAACGATGCATTGTTTGGTGCAAAAATTACTTATGACATGTTCATGGATTGGTACAAAATGCCGATGTTAGTAAAAGACGGCAAGCCAATGATGTTACCTGTTGTTGTTCATGCGCCAGATACCAATGCGTATTGGACGGGTAGTTATGCTTTATTTGGTGATAGTCAAGACGATGATTATTTTAATCCCTTCACTCAGCTAGATACCGTTGGTCATGAAATTGCACATGGTTTCACTGAGCAGCATTCAGACCTGCAATATTACGGTCAATCTGGCGGTTTAAATGAAGCATTTTCTGACATGGCAGGCGTATCTGCAGAGTTTTATGCTTACGGCCATACCGATTACCTAGTTGGTTTAGGTGACGTGCAAGCAGAAGGTAAAGCATTGCGTTATATGGACAAGCCCAGCCGCGATTGTGAAGACAATCAACGCCCAGGTTCTGGCTGTTCCATTGATGATATGAGTCAATATTCTTCTGGTATGGATGTTCATTACACCAGTGGTATTTTTAATCGTGTCTTTTATACCTTAGCAAACACTGAAGGTTGGGATGCCAGAAAAGCATTTGATGTGATGGTACAAGCCAATGTGAATTATTGGACGTCAACAACATCTTACACAAATGCAGCCTGTGGCGTGATCAAAGCCGCTGGTGATTACGGTTATCCAGTAAAACAAGTAATCGACGCATTTAAAGTAGTCAAGATCGATGTCTCGTCCTGCTTTGAATCTAAACCGCACTAACTAAATATAGCCCGGGTGACCGCAGGGAGCCCGGGTCTTTTAAATTGTGTAGCGTCAATATCAAATTCTTGTCATTCCCGCGAAGGCGGGAACCCATCCTAATATTACCTCCGTTGCATGTTTAGGATAGATTCCCGCCTTCGCGGGAATGACAGGAATTACTCATCATGCGTACCCCAACAATCCATACCCAGTATCTGTATTTTTTTTACCAGGTTTACTTCCTAATAAATCTCTATATGATTTCCTCCTGCGTTAAAGGACTCTAAGATTATTTTTGAAACAGGAAGAAAAATATGCAAAGAACAATGTTTAAACTGGCCGCATTGCCAGCTCTATTACTAAGCTCCATGTCCATTTATGCAGCAACCCCCGTTAACCTCGCACAACAATCCGTTTCTATTTTAAGCAACCCTGCCTCATTAAGCAGCACCGCATTAAAAACTGAAGAAACCAAACGTTCTACCGACTTTAACCAAACATTACACATTCGCATTAAGCAAACCTATCAAGGTCACGCTGTATGGGGTGGTGAAGGCATAGTGCATATTCCTAACGCTGGTCATACTAAAAAAGCATTAGCAAGCACCGTTAACACAGCAACAACAATGAACGGTACCGTTTTCCAAGCATTAAACAAAGATTTAGAAGGCACACCTGCGACCGCTCTAACTGCCGATCAAGCTGAAAAAGCATTACAAACAGCCATTAACAACTACCAACATAAAGTAGGCGGCAGCGCTGATATTTCTAAACAAAAAACTGAATTAATGGTTTATGTTGATGACAGCAATAAAGCTCACTGGGCTTATCGCGTTAGCTTCAAAGCAGCACCATTGAAATCAGGTGCTTTGCCAGAGATGCCAGTTTTAATTATGGATGCACAATCTTTCAATGTGTACCTACAATGGAACGATATTAAAACCATAGAAGACAATACCGCTGGCGGTTTTGGCGGTAATGAAAAAATGGGTAAATTAACCTACGATGGTTTGAAAAATGATTTACCAAGTTTAAAAATTCATCGTGATGCTAGCACCAACCTTTGCTATCTCCAAAACGACGATGTCACTGTGAAAGACAAATCTCACAGCAATAAAGTCATGCAATTTAGCTGTAAGAGCACCGATAGCGCACACAATGACGTTTATTGGGATGGTGACTACGATGCCGTTAATGGCGCTTTCTCCCCATCAAATGACGCGTTGTATGCAGGTGCCGTCATCAAAGATATGTACCAAAAATGGTACAATGTACCAGTCTTAACAGAATCCGATGGCACGCCAATGATGTTAAACATGATTGTGCATGAAAAAGATTTAGAAAATGCTTATTGGGACGGTGAGCAAATGACGTTTGGTGATGGTGGCTCTACATTATACCCACTAACATCCTTAGGCGTTGCTGCGCATGAAGTTAGTCATGGCTTCACTCAGCAACATTCCGACTTAGCTTACGTTGGTCAATCGGGTGGTATGAACGAATCCTTCTCCGACATGGCAGCAGCAGCCGCAGAATTTTATTCCTACGGTAAAAATGTATGGACGATAGGCGCTGAAATTTTCAAAGGTGAAGGTCAAGCGTTACGCTATATGGATCAACCAAGTAAAGACTGCCACGGCGGTTGGGCTGGTTGGGGCTGTTCCATTGATAGAGCTGACCAATTTGGTTGGGGTTTGATAGACGTGCATCATAGCAGCGGTGTTTATAACCACTTCTTCTATTACTTAGCAACGTCTAAAGGCTGGGATACCAAGAAAGCATTTGATGTGATGGTACAAGCAAACGCTAACTATTGGACCTCAAGCTCTACCTTTGCAAGTGCCGCTTGTGGTGTCTTGCAAGCAACCAAAGACCATAAATACGATGTCAAAGCCGTGAAAGCAGCATTTGATGAAGTAGCGATCGATACTAGCAGCTGCTAGTTAGGTCATGCCCACATTGCCTGTCAAAAACAGGCAATGTTGAGCATCTGATGATGTGGGATGTTAAGTATGAGTTCAGCTAGAGAGATGGAAGATTTATCTAATTTTGCCCCCGAAATATTGCTCTGTATATTTGATTATATGGATCCTTTCCTGTTATTGGGTGTCGTTGCCCTAGTTAATAAACAGATGAAAGAGATTGTTCATCACCCCAAATGGCTTTGGAAAGAAAAACTCCAAAGACATTTTCAAAATTCAAAAAAATATCGCCGTTTAAATTATAAAGACACATTCATCAAGAAATTTGAAATTAGTTATGCAGACTTAAGTAGGGATGCTCGTATTTTGATGTCTTTAATTAGAGAACATGATACTGAAAGTTTGGCGATAAAAATTCCTAAACTAGAAAAAGATTGGGAAAAATTTGAGATATTGCTATTTGAAAAATATAAAAATTTGAGGATGATCGACCACTTGCAGAAGCTTAATCATCAGCAAACAATGAATAATCTTTATGATCAATTTGCGCTTAGTTACAGTGTCTCTGGTTTTGGTGCCCGTATTTTAGGCTGGTTGCGTTTGCAATGGATTATTAATAGGGATATTCGCGTACTCGCTGAGTGGGCTATTTTATGTCGGCAGCCTTTGGAGACGTTGGCTCAAATAGTTTCTCCACAATATGATCTTCGCACTAGGGCTAGGAGGAATGAAACGTTACTTAATTTTGCAGCAAGAGAGGGGTATGAACCGGCAGTTGAATTTATCTGCGAACGGTTAAAATCGAAACCCGCTAACCTTGATATAGGTGCTAAAAATGGTTCTAGCCCGCTTTATGTCGCGGTAGAGAATGATAGATTGGCAGTCTTACACATCTTATTGGCGAGTGGTGCAGATCCGCATATGCGTTTTCGAGACGAATCTACTCCTCTCTTAGTTGCAGCGGAGAACGGATATCTTTCTATCGTTTTAGCTCTGCTTAGCAGTGGAGTGGCAGTTGATGCAATATGCAAAGAGGGTTCAACTCCTTTGTATGCGGCATCCGAACATGGTCTATTAGAGGTTGTTGATGTTTTATTGGATCATGGTGCTAATGTAGAGGCCCCTTTTAGAGAAGGTTTTTCGCCTTTATTTGTTGCTAGCCGTAATGGGCATGCAGGCGTGGTCAGGCGACTGTTAAAAGCAGGTGCAAATATCGAAGTAAATCAGGGGGATGGTTCCACGCCCTTGTATGTTGCATCGCAAAATGGACATGCATCTGTCGTTAGGCTATTGCTAAACGCTAATGCCGATCTAAGGGCGATATTTTTAGGTTGTAGTAGTTTATATATTGCCGCTCAGAATGGACATGATTTAGTTGTGAAAGAAATAATTGATTATCTCGATACTTCATTGCGGTATGTGAGACGCGAAGATATTTTAAATTTTGCTAGGGAAAATGGTGAGACCCCTTTATACGCAGCAGCAGGGTGTGGGCGTAGAAGAGTTGTTGCTAGATTGGTAGAGAATGGTGCAGATATTAATGCAATATATGATGGGCATTTTCGACCAATCCATATAGCTGCACAAGCAAAACACTTTGAAATCGTTAAATTGCTCCTTAAAAAAGGGGCATTGGTGTCAGGCTGTCCTATAGATAGATTGAATGTGGAGCCTCTATTTCAGGTGTTGTTAGCATTAAAAGCTTATATCGATAAAGCGCATCCGCCCCAGCAGCCCAACTTTTTTCAACCACCTAATTTAAGTGATCAACGGTTGGCAGTCAGCAGATTATTAGATGATTTGTTGGACACGGAAGATAGCATAATATTGGAAGGATTGTGGGATAGGGTGAAAGGGTATGACATAACTGATCCAGAATTATGTCAGCAGCTTGAGAAATTTTCTGGCGCGAAGCCGGAAGTGCCCATTCCTCGCGGCCCTTAATCGGACTACTGTCATTCCTACGAAGAAGCTGTCATTCCCGCGCAGGCGGGAATCCATCCATAATTTACACCTGCGGTATATTTGGGATAGGTTCCCGCCTGCGCGGGAATGACAGCTTCTTCGTAGGAATGCTAGTAGCAGCTTCCCCCACCCGAGCTCACCCCGCCTTATCCTCTCGCATCTCCCATTATTCCAAGTTAAACTACACCCACCGCGGGTGTAGTTCAATGGTAGAACTTCAGCTTCCCAAGCTGATAGCGTGGGTTCGATTCCCATCACCCGCTTTCATTATCAAAGGAGTCATTCCGTGAAACGGATTATTCATCAATTTTGCTTTGCTAGTCTTACTATTTTCTCAATGATGAATGCGCATGCAGCCACCATTGATGCCGGGGTTAAAACCAATTGGACTTATAAAGGCAATCTGGGTCCTGAACGTTGGGCACAATTAAACCCAGCATTTGCTTTATGTGCAGCTGGTAAAGAGCAATCTCCCATTGATATTCCACAAAAAACCAAAAAATCAGATTATCAATTAGCCGTGAATTACCAGAACGCGCCATTGGTTGTCATGAATGACGGTGAAACGAGTTTGAATTTGGGTGCTGATCAGTTGATCATCAATGATGGCCATAGTATCCAGCTTAATTTTCCGCAAAATCCTAGTGTTGAAAAAGTCACCTTTAACGGCATTGAGTACCAGCTTTTGCAATTCCATTTCCATTCACCTAGCGAAAACTTATGGCATGGTCAAAACTATCCATTAGAAATTCATTTTGTTAATCAAGGCCCAGCAGGTAAGGCAATTGTACTGGCTGTGTTTGTAAAATCAGGTGAGACTAATCCAACCCTGCAAAAGATCATTGAGAATTTGCCTAAAGAGCATGGCAAAGAATTTGCAATAGAAGGTCAAACCGTTAACCCTGGAAATCTATTACCAGATAACAAAGGGTATTATCATTTTGAAGGCTCCCTAACAACGCCGCCTTGTTCCGAAGGCTTCGATTGGGTCATAATGTCGACCTCAATTACCGCCTCCCCAGCGCAAATTCTGCAAATTAGGCAAGCGATGGGTGGTTCAAATGCACGTCCTACCCAGCCGTTGCACAAGCGTATTATTTCTAATTCTCAGGAAGATTAAATGAAAGCATTAAAAATCACGTTGTCTGTTTTAGTTTTATTGGTCCTTATTTTGGTCATTGCTATCGTTAGCGCCAGTTTTTTAATTGATCCTAATCGATTGAAGCCTATTTTAATTAATGAGGTCGCCAAAAAAACAGATTACAACTTAGCCATTGATGGTGCATTAACTTGGAGTTTCTATCCATTGTTGGGTGTTCATGTTGAGCACATGACGTTAAGTGCACCTAAGCAAACAACACCCTTTTTAGATTTAAACGATGTCACTGTCGCGACAAAATTAGCTGATTTGTTACAAAGCAAAGATAAAGTTAGCGGCGAGTTACGCATTGCTAGCGTTAATTTGGGTAAATTACATTTAGAAAAAGCAGCGGTTGATCTGCATTGGGAAAACCAAGTGGTAACGTTAAGTCCAATTAAGGCGCAATTATACGATGGCTATTTCACCGGTGTGGCGCATGGTGCAGCCTTATCTAGCACCACTCCAAAATGGGATTGGGATGTTGTCATTGATCAAGTACAAATCAAGCCTTTATTGGAAGATGTTAATGGTGCGGATAGCAAAGTGAAGCTTTCTGGTGTTGGTCGTGTGGCTTTAAAAGCCTCTGCGCAGGGAAGTTCCAAGCAGGCTATTTTTGCTACTCTAAATGGTCTGGGTTCTGTTGATGTGCAGCATGGGTCTGTTGAGGGTGTCGATTTAAATTATTTCGTCCAGACAGCTGATGCTTTGATTAACAAACAGCCAATCAATCCCCCAGCCTCTATAGGGGAAACCGTCTTTGATAGCCTTAACGGTAATATAGTGATCAAAAATGGCGTGGTGGGTACGAATGATTTGTTATTGCAAGCGCCTTCTTTGAAAGCGATTGCTGCTGGGGAAATTAACTTAAATTACAGCACTATGAATTTAGCGCTCAATGTTAGTCCACAAAACGTAAAAACCGAGTGGGAAATCCCTGTGCTCATTATTGGTGATATAGCTCGCCCTGATGTACGCTTGGATATGACGGAAGTAAATAAATTTCTTGTTAAGCAGAATTTAGAGAAAGTAAAAGACAAAATTAGTAAAGAGATAGAAAAGGTGCCGGGCGAGGCGGGTAAATTCTTAAAAAAATTATTAGGTAATTAATGTTGAAAGTCATTACAGCAAATTTAAATGGTATCCGGTCGGCCGTGCGTAAGGGGTTTTTTACCTGGTTGCACAATCAAAATGCTGATGTTGTTTGTGTGCAGGAATTAAAAGCGCAGGAAGCAGATATTGCGGATGAGCAATTTCGGTTGGAAGGGTACCATGGTCATTTTCATTATGCGCAAAAGAAAGGTTATAGTGGGGTGGCTGTTTATTCCCGCATTAAGCCGCAGAATGTGGTGACTGGCTTAGGATGGGATGTGGCGGATAACGAAGGCCGCTATGTTGCCATCGATCTGGGTAAGGTGTGGGTGGCTTCTTTGTATTTGCCATCGGGTACCTCTGGGGAAGGTCGTCAGGATGTGAAGTATGACTTTCTTGATAAGTATGCGGTTTACCTAGATGACCTTAAGAAAAAAGGTCAGGAGTTGATTCTCTGTGGTGACTGGAACATTGCGCATCGTCAAATCGATTTGAAAAATTGGAAAACGAATCAGAAGAATTCTGGGTTCTTGCCAGCTGAGCGTGCCTGGTTGGATAAACTGTTTGATGAAATGGGTTTCATTGATGCTTTCCGTGTGATCAATCAAGAAGAAGAGCAATACACTTGGTGGTCTCATCGTGGGCAGGCGTGGCAGAAAAACGTAGGTTGGAGAATCGATTATCAAATCGTTACCCCTAACCTAAAATCCGTCATCAAATCTGTTTCCATCTATAAAGAAGAGCGCTTCTCCGATCACGCTCCATTAATCGTCGAATACGACCTAACCATCTAGTGTCCTTAGTAAACATAAATATCCCTTCGATGCCCAATTAGAACCCCTTCCCCCTCAGGGGGAAGGTGCCCAACGGGCGGAAGGGGGAGTATTATATTCCTCCCACCTAAAAAGCCGAACTCCCAACCCAGTTGCCCGGGTCTGATTTGCCTTACCTCTTTTCGGCGCAGCTGATTAGCAAGTGTGTGGTTCAATCACCCCGGCTCACACTGAACCCCATCGCACCTGTAAATCATGATATCCCGCTGAGACCGGAATTCCTCGGGAAGTGAGCCTTCAAATCTTCGTGACTAGGACAGCTGCGCCGAAAAGAGGTAAGGCAAACCATCCCTTATCTAACAGTGTTAAAAGAAGGACTAAAGCAGGACTAAAGCAGGACTAAAGCAGGACTAAAGCGATATTTACTGTCCTTACTTACTGTCATTCCCGCGCAGGCGGGAATCCATCCATCTTACAAGCTTGAGCAACAATTAAGAGAACCGCCCACCACCAACCGCCCATCCCCCATGATATAATCATCCAACACCCATTAACCCTGTGCGAATAACGCCCGACCTCTCTCCCCGAGGCCCAACACCCCAGAATTTTAATGTTCTCTTAAGCCTATTTACATAAACTAGATACATAGCATCAACAAATCAACAAATAGAGGTCCTGTGATGGAATACGCAGATTTACCAAAAGATTATATCAAGGCAGAAGGCCCCGACGGCTTACGCAGCGCCCTTGATAACCTATTGATAAATCAAGCCTCCCCATCCCAATACATCCTCTATCAACTAGGCAACCAACAATCACTAATCAAAGTAGATTTAAGCACAAAGCCATTCCAATTTTGGTATTACGACCTCTTAGGTCGCCCCGCAACCCGCATCGTTAAAGAAACCCTGGCGCGTTTTGCCTGGGAAAAAGGGGGTGAACAGGAGTGGTACCTACAGGAGTTAGAAAAAGGGGTTCACCATGATTAACAACGAACAAGCATTCCAAGCCTATCTCGCCACCTCATTTCAGGTTCGTTCCTTGAAAGAATACCGAGACATCCCTGAAATCAAAGAGCGCATCTTACTAGACAGCATCAATGGCACCATGCCAGACACACCCGGCAGCCACACCATTGCCGAAGCCCGCATCGAACTTGAGCGAAAAATTGCTCAAAACGCCTGGCCAACCCCAGCCGTCGCAGCACCTGAGCCCGAACCAGTGGTCGCCAGAAAAGCAGGCCGAGGTCTGTTTGGTCTGTTCAAACCTAGAGACCAAGCCGTCAAACAAGATCCTAACAATAGCCCAACCGTAAAACGAAAATAAGCACCGTCATTACGAGCGTAGCGAAGCAATCCATGGTGGGGATAGAAAATAAACCCACCATAGTTTTGTAATATTTAGGTATTTACCTCATAACCACACAAAACCATTTGCTATTTTCCTGGTTATTCTTATAATTCCTTTTCCATCTTGACGCTGGCGTAGCTCAGTTGGTAGAGCAGCTGATTTGTAATCAGCAGGCCGCGGGTTCGAGTCCCATCGCCAGCTTCAATAAAATCAATAAGTTACAATCAATCATCCGGTCAAAATAAAGTCATTGTTGTTGTGGGGTTCCTCTGGGGGTTCCTTTAGAGGAGTCGCTAGCCACGGTTAAAATGCGTTTACGCCTTCGGTTGCTAGCCCTAATGGCTTCTCGTCCTGCCTCTGTTCTTGGGCCAGTAGACTTGCCACCATGCAATTTGCATCGGCCATTTCTGGCTTTATCTCTGCGTTTATCCCAAACAGGGGGTGCTTTGCAGGATGTGCCTATTCTGGTTTTAGCGCCACAAGTGCCTCTCATGCGTCTAGGAATGTTGTAATAGCCTCGTAAGACCATGAAAATTTCTCCTGTTGAGTCAGACTCCATAACGCGCACACACGCGCGTATTAGTAGAATAACTGTTTAAATAATTATCAGTATCACCCTGTTATTTTTCTAATCTCAGAAAGTTTAAATTTTAAACACACAATGCTTATGCGTACGGTGGTTAAGTTGATAGGTAGGGGGAAAACTCTTGAATGATGTCTTAGAAGTCTTGATGTCTTGATTGATGCCTCCAATAATCAAGACATCAAGACATTCAAGACTTCATTTTAAAGTTTACCCTCTTGCTTCAACAGACCATGACACATAACTGCCGGTTTTACCCAGGCAGTGACAGTCAATTCCAAGAGTACGCAAAGCTGGCGCTATACGGCGTAAAGCGTCAGCAAATCCTTTAGCTGATCGAGGCCAGCTATCGGTGTTAATGGGCTTTTTACTTTCAACTGCTAAAAAAAGCTGCTTAACGGGTAATACCTGTTTGCGCCGGCAGACACTGTCAAACCATTCGATTAATGCTGAAGCAACAGGGCTTGCAGCTCTTCAATTTCATCTTCAGCCCAATCAGGCATTGAAATAATTTTCATCAATTTGCGTCGATATTTTTCTAGCAGGTAGGAGCTCCTGAGATGCAATGTTGGCAAAAACCTATGGCCTAATAAACTATTGCACATTAAACAAGACCTGACTAATAAACGTTCATATTCTGGATAATCACGCGCATGACTAACGGCCGGAACATGATCTTTAGATTCACCATGAAATCCACAATAAAAACACTCATAGTCATTCATTGATTGATGAGTCTTATAAGCAACTAAAATACTTCTCTTTATCAAATACGCCTCATAGCCCCAAATTTAAGTTTTAAGAGAAGATAATTTCTTCCTATCTCCACCATTCGAATTGATAACAATCAACGAGCCTTGATCAAATTCAGCGGGTTCTGCGCAGATCCTATGCGCCTCTCTCTCTTCATTCAACACAGCGCGTATATTTTGGATTTTAGGATTTTCTCTCATATACTCTTCTAGCAACGGCGATGGTCTGTCTGCACGAGGCCTTTCAATTGTGCGTGAAATAACTTCATTCGCCCATTCAAGCTTACGCGGTCTGTTGATTTTGTTGTCACCGTCTGCTTTTACATCTTCAAATGATTTCATTTCTCGCTGCCTCTTCTCGCTCAACCCTTTGTACATAAAATCAACCACCTCTAATACACGTACATGTATAGAAATTCAAAAACTTCTTTTATACCTTTTCAACTCAGGTATCAGAGCCAACCTTCACAGAATTGATGTCAGGATTACTGTAATCAACTATGTGAATAGGTCTTTGATTGGCAGTGCTCATATACTGCAATGAACCTGCATGAAACCAAAAGCCAAATTGACCCTCCCAATCTCCATTGCGCTGCTTATCACAACACCAGATACAGTCGGAGCCTTCTAGCTTCTTTTGCTGTTCGCTATTTAACACCCCTCCTGTTGCTTGTATTTGCATAAGCCTCTCCTTGGCTTTATTGCGCCATACTGTAAAACAATTGTCAGCCAAATCAGCTATAGCGCCCGTGCCTTTATTATCCAACTTGCCAGGAGGCTGGGACTCATCAGCACCTTTTCGTGGGTGAACAATGATATGAATGTGACAGTTATGTTGATTCTTAAAGTCACAGAGCTGCTCCATAAATGCTTTCTGAGCTTTATAATCATCTTCAGCTATATCTAGCTTCATAAATGAATCTATAACAAATACGTCAATGCCGTAACGCTGACGGGCATAAAGAAAAACCTCTAATAACCTTGCACTTTTAGCTGTACCGACAAGATCAAACAACCACAACTTATCCTCATACCATTGATGAATTGCACGAATATAACCAGTAGTGGGCTCTGCAAGAGCGGCTGCTTGGCGCGTTAGGCGCATCAATAATCGCCTAGGCTTCAGCTCAAGGCTTGCGATACAAATTCGAGCACCTTGCTGCATAGAATGAAGCATAACCTGGCCAAGAAATTGACTTTTACCATGACCATTTATTCCAGTCCAAACCGAAAGCTCCTCAGGACGAAAGAGAATCTTTCCTTTCGCTTTATCCCAAGGAGGATTGTAGCCAAGATGGGCGCCATCGGCCGGGTAAAACTCATTAATAACTTCATCTACAAAGTGATGGGCTGACTTCAACTCTTCCGGGTCCAATGTTACGGCCATGTCGAAGCAGCGCTGCATTTGTTCTCTTGAAATTCCTGCCTGCAAACACTCATTTGCATCTTTTTTTGGCAAGGTTGCTACCCGGCATCGATACCTACCTAGCCTATTCACCAACTCAAGGACTGCCAACTTGCCTTGCTCATCATTGTCAAAGCATAAGTAAATCTCATCATAGATAGACATACGATCAAATTCATACTCAATCCACTTCTGCTTATCTCCACCCCCTCCACCAAATGGAACAGAGAGCGCCGAAAAGCCGTATTGATACAGCGTCATTGCATCAATTTCGCCTTCACAAATAATTATTTTTCGGGCTGTAGCAGGTACAAGATGCCATCCGAACAAACATGGCTCACAATTAGGCTCCACCCTAATTTGTTTTTTTCCATCAATACGATCCACTCCAAGATGCTTAACAAAAATCAATTCGCTATCACGCCAATAAGGGAAAACAATCTTTCTCTCATCTTCAACAACTTTAAACTTAGATATAGTTTCTGCTGTGAGCTTTCTTTCATTGATTAGGTAGAGCATCGCTTTTGAAGTAATATCGGGCGAATCTGGTTCTTGTTTTGAAGTTGGTCGATTAAAATTTTTCGGCTTATACGCTTCAAATATAGGGCCACCCACACCTAGATATACCCTAGCCTCCTTTAACGCAGCCACGAGCCTAATCTTGCGATTTAAACACCATAAATCAAGCAGGTCTCCGCTATCTCCTGTTGCAAAATCACACCAGACACCCGCTTTCTCTCCCGCCACATGCACTTTTAATGAGCGGCCTTCCTCACCCCCAACACTACCCGCACACCATTCGTTACCTTTCCTCACTCCATGGGGCAATAATAATCTTGCGACCTCTAATGCACTACGCGCTAATAGCTGTGAAACTTCTTTTGCCATCATCATTAAATCACCCCCGCCATTACATTAATCAAGCTGCGGGAGGTCATTACCTCGTTCGGCGTATTGATCGCATTATTAATAAAACGCTCTATATGCTCAGCATCGCGCAGGATCAGGCTAATATCATCGAATTTCTGGCCACTCTCACTCTTCCCCATGTTATAAGGAGTCTTTGAACAACCATCGATTGCCTGCTTTAATCCATCTACACCATAACCAAGCTTTAATGCCTGCAAGATTTTGCTCTTACGTTTTCCATCAAGCTTGGCGCGGGGGTGATTCATTACATGCTGCCAATGTGAAAACACTTCTTGAGTGCTAGCCAATGATTTGGGATCAGAAACACATGCAGGTGAAGTTTCAACTTCACGTATATCTTTTTCCTTTCCTTTCCTTTCCTTTCCATTCCTATCCGTAAGCGAGGGCTCGTCAACTATTCGTTGAGTAGTCTCCGAATATTCGTCGAGTTCTCGATGATTATTCGACGAGTTATATGGGATTTTTCTTAATTCAGACAATGGCAAAGGATGACGGTAAGTAGGCTTATCAATGCGCTGGTGCTTTCCCCAGCCAGTAATAATCCAATAGGCTTTATTATCAACTACATATTCACGCAGCAAATCATTTGCAATCAACTCATCTATCCAGCGCTTAACATCATCTATTGTGAAGCTATCAACAGGAAAAACCTCTGCTTTTAATCTTACATAGGACACAGGATGTACTCCGTGATCATCTGAAAAATTCCACAACCCAATAAACAGCAATCTTGCATTAGGCGAGCAAGATACAACTTGCTCGCTCACCCAGAACTCTGGCTTGATAGTTCTGATTCTAGACATGACTCACCTCCGATCTCACCTGAGCAGCAAGAAGCTTGTCTAAAAGTGACTGCCACTTAATTAACTCTTCTCTGTAGAACGGCAATGCATCAATTGCCATACTACGTAAGTGACTTGTCAACTCAGCATTGGTAGAGGTTCGAAAAGCCAATCGGAGTCCTTCAGCAGCCAAATCACGATAATTGGTTACCTCTTGGATTAACCTATCGTTGTTATTCATGCTCACCCCCTATATGGCCTTTAAACACATATAAGCCAATGCGATGGAGAACGCCATTTGCATCAGGGGCTTTAATCCAGTGGGTTGCTATTATGTAGCCCCCTCTCCTCAATTCCATGATTCTTCCACAAGGATGTAAAATTCCTAGGGTTTCACGAGCCTGGATAGTGGTAAGCTTAGAATTGTTAGTAAAGTGCTTTAATAATCGTTGGCGTTGAGATTGTGCGCTGTGACCTCTCATTATCTAGCCCCCGCTCTTTTAGCAAGCCAATCTTCAACCTCAGTTGAAAGCCAGCCGACAGACATAGTGCCAAGTTGGATATGCTGGGGAAATTGTTTGTCTCTCTCCCAGCGAAAAACCGTGGAGCGTGAGACACCTAGCAGTTGACGCAATTCTGGAAAGCGAAGAACTTTGGTGTTTTCTTTTGGCATGGGATAATTCCTAATAATTGTTTATGAAACAGTCATTAGGATGGGGTGGGTAAGTAATAAAAGCACCGCAATTGCGGTAAGGATTTTCGCAATTGCGGTTTTTGCGGTTAGGTGCTTTCTGATTCTTTAAGATAAGAAAGTGCTTTTGATAGATTACTTTCTAAGGTTCGTTTGCTTAAGCCTCGTGTCTTGGGGTATTTTTCGATTATGTTATTTATTATTGTGCTTTGTGTTAGTTCAGGAGGGCTTTTTGAAGTTTTGTACCGCTCACCCCAATATAAATTGGCAAGCGCTCCAATTAGATTTAGGTAGCTCTTTTCTTTGTTGGGGTGCATATCGCCATTATTTGATTCGTTGTTGTTATCCATTGATTTGACATTGCTCGGCTCTATGCTTTTTGATGTGATGGATGGTGTTTGAGTAAATTTAATAAACTCATTATTTTCATCACATAATCCAAGTCTAATTGCTGCATCAGCAATTTCTTTTGGGGGAAAGCGTAAATTTGGTTCGCTAAATACTGAAAATGTATGTGCATAAGTATCAAAAAAATAGCGGTGTAGCTTCGCGTAATCTTTGGCCAAGGTTTGATCTTGGGTGCTTAATGTGCTGATATCTGAGCCATCGTCAATAAACTTTTTTAAGTAATCTAATCTCTTATTGTTATAATCGGTTGCAGGTTTGAGACCATTCATTAGCTGAGTAAATTCTTTTAAGTGGACTTTTGGTAAATTCGCATAGTATTTATAATCATTCTTAATGTCTTGCATTGCTACGTTCCTCTAGCGTCCTCAAAATAAAAATCAAACCAAGCCGGTGAGGTTTCCGGCTGTTTCGGGAGCTACCCTAGGCTTGGTATAACAGGATAATTTGCAGGAATTGCTAGGTTTTATTTATTAACCAATTCTTTTATCATGTCAGGATTATTTTTGATGCACTTCAAATAAGCACGACTAATGCTATCTGGCTCGCGCTGATGCTGTTCCCACTTTCGCAGTGTTTCAATGTTAATGTGATAAATAACTGAGAACTCCCGTTGTGTTAGGTTTAATTTTTTGCGCATCTTGCCTACATCGGGAGATGTTTGCAGTGTCACTAAGCCTTTTTTATTGGCTTCTTTCAATGCACCAATTATTTCTTTGCCTAATTTAGTCATTATTCACCTCTCAATAACTCATCAATCAATTTACGCATTTCTGCTTTTTCGCTAGCATCTATGTTTTCTTGGTCTGATTTTTTAAATAAAGTCATCAGTAAAACAATATGTTCTCCATCAAAATAGTAGAGTACACGTAGGCCATCGCGCTTTCCGCCACCTTTGCCGGTTGCCCAGCGCAGTTTTCTAATGCCGCCGGTGTCTCTGATAATGACCCCTTGTTCGGGATTAACTGCGAGGGTGTCAATGAGGCCTTGTAGTGCTTCTGGTGTCATGGCCTTCTTGGTTAAGCGTATAAACTTGGGTGTTGCTTTAATCTTAATCATTTCATGTCCCTTCTGTATTATAGCACATAGTGCTAGTGGTGCAATGTCCTATAGCACGGCTTGTTTTTGTTTTCTCAGGCTTTGAATTTCTATTATTTTTTCAATATGTTCGTGGGTATCAATGATTTGCTTGAGTTTGTTACCCCATGCCTCTAAGGCGTTCTTTTTTTCTGCGTCATAGCTGTGCCTGTCATAAATAGCTGTAACTGTATTATCAACATGATTGAGAATCTTGCTGACAACTAAGCGTGATATGCCCATCGCGGTCATGTGGGTTGCGGCAGCTCGGCGTATATCATGAGGGGTGAATGGGTTGACGCCATCAAGTTTGGGGAGGCTTCTTCTTACGGCATAGGCTATAGATTCACCCTGTATATGGGTGCTGGTTGTTGGGGAGGGAAATAGCCAGGGTGAGCCGTCACTTAAGCGTTTAACTTGCGTCAATATCTCAATAGCGAGCGCTGACAGGGGTACACGGTGAGGATATCCATTTTTCGCTTTATGCGCCGGTATCGTCCACCAATTGGTTGTAAGGTCTACTTCTTCCCACTCAGCAGAAATGATTTCGCCCTTACGTTGTGCAGTAACAAGTTGAAGCTTAAGTGTGAGTCTTGTTAATTCGGACATTTTCGCATCATTGAGACCGTGCCAAAGCTGTTTGACCTCATTGACTGATAAGCAACGGTCTCTACGGTTTTCCTTTGCTACGGCCTTAACAGAGACGCAAGGGCTTGATTGAATAATGTCTCGCTCTATTGCAAAGTTAAACATCCTACGCACGCAAGCTAGGGTTCTATTGGAGGCAATAGGTGCGCCACGTTCTTTGATATCATCCAGCAGTAAAATAATGTCACGCTTGGTGATATCTTTAGCTTTACGTTTCCCCCAAAGTGGTTTGACATCTTTGTCTAGCATTCGCTTGTCTTCTTTCCATGAGCGCTTACGTGGCTTTGCCCACTTCTCAATATATTCGTTAATTAAGTCTTCAATAGTAGCTGATAACCGTGCTTCAATTTTTTGGTGCTTTTTGAGTAACCCAGGGTCTTTACCTGCCGCAAGCTTTGTTAATGCTTCCCTATGCCTCTTTCTGGCGTCAGCCAGGCTAAGGGCTGGGTAACTTCCTAGCGTCATCCTTCGCTTTCTGCTTTCATGTGTATAGATAAATACCCATGATTTTTCGCCAGAGGGGAAGACGCGAATAGCAAAACCATCACCACTTTTTTCACGGACATCATAGCGCTCTGGTTTTGGTTTCATGGCTTGAATGAATTTTTCGGTGAACTGAGACATCAACGTTCCTTATTCTGACCTGCTGATTAATTTCGGGGTTCCTCTCGGGGTTCCTCTAATGGATTGGCTAGAGGTGAAACACTGTGAAATGAACTGATGCGATAATATTACGTTTAGCATGTTAAAAATAGGTGTTTTTGATATTTTTGTGAAATGATTTGAGTTTCTATGAAACATGCTGAAACAGGTATATTTCCCGATTTGTAATCAGCAGGTCGCGGGTTCGAATCCCATCGCCAGCTTAATATGCTAAGCACTAAATTCATTTAGTCCTCACTCTTTAATCGTTCGAATAATTCATTTTTATACCTCAATCATTCCGAAGCTGAGCTTTAGTGTTGTGTTTTTCTCGCAAAAGAGGCTGCTTTTAGTTAAATTACATTATATTAATCAAGCAGCTAGAAAGGGTGATGACAAAAAAACCGCAACAGGTATTGTGGGGGGGTAGGAGCTGTTGCTATAATGTTAGTAACAACACCCGCTACGCCTCTTAACAATGCGCACCCCCGCGGGTTTTTTATTGCCTATGAATAATCAAAATATTTCGTTCGAGAAGCTACCCCTTTCAATTGATGCTCAGCTTGAGCGACTATGTGCTCGTGGGATCATTATCCAAGATAGAGAGATTGCCAGCCATTACCTATCCTATGTCAGTTACTACCGTTTTTGTGGGTATGCCATTAAGTTTGAAGGTGAGCTTGTTAATGGTGAAAAACAGTATCGTAACGGTACGACCTTCGAGCAAATACTTGATTGCTATGTCTTCGATCGCAAATTGCGCTTGCTTGTTATTGATGCAATAGAGCGTATTGAAATTGCCATTCGCACCGTGATGATTAATGAGCTAGCATTGAAATGTAATGATGCGCACTGGGATCTTGATAGAAGTCTATTTTTACCAAGGTACAGGCATGATGATTTAATTCAGTCCATTAAAAAAGAAACACAATATGAAGCGCCTGATGGTTTTGTTAAGGATAAAAAACGTGAACGCTTTATAACGCACTATTACGATAAATATCACAAACCGGAGCTTCCTGCTGTTTGGATGGTGGCAGAAGTGTTGTCATTGGGGGCATGGTCGATGATATTTGCGAATTTGGTTGACCGAGAGAATCAAAAGCTAATATGTAAGCATTTTGAAGTTAATTATAAGGTAATGACATCGTGGCTTCACACTTTAACGTATCTTCGTAATTTATGCGCACATCATAGTAAACTTTGGAGCAGGAATTTCACTTTAAAGCCGCTTGTTGCTAATGATTACAGTCAGCAGTTGAAAAAAACAGTCGGTTTTCAGCGCAAGCTGCCATATTGAAGATATTTCTTGATGTTATTTCGCCAGGCAGTGAGTGGGCTAAGCATTTGCGTGGCTTGATAAATGAGCATCCCATGATTGATATTAAACGAATGGAGTTTAGTGATGATTGGGAAGGTGATGCATTTTGGGGTTAATTTGTGTTGTTAAAATCATAGTCTAGAATTGAGTCTAACCAAATTAAATTACTATCGTTGAAATAATTGTTTCCTTGCCGTCACGAACATTCGATATTTCTGTGTTTATATGAGCATCATTTCCTGAGTATCCAATTAACATTATTTTGTGGCTTTGCAGTAGTGAGGATTTAAAAAAATCTCAGTATGAGCTTAATAAGGGGCTGTATGATATTCTCGATAGCTTTAGAGACGTTTTGCATAAAATTAGATGCTCTCGTAAATAATCATCCTTGGTTTTATTGTCGGCGTAGGTTTTGTAGCTATCTTTGTTGATGATGTCCTTTTCAAAGTCACTGTAAAAAAGTGGTGATCCATGTAAGTGAAGTTAGATTTTTTATGCTATGATCTTGCCCCACACCTGTAGACACTAATTTGTTAAACTTACGAGTAATAATGAAGAGGTGTTTAAAATGGCAAGACAGAATAGAAAATATACAGCCGAGTTTAAACAGGAATCGGTCAATTTAG
>JBAQCP010000254.1:0-2012 GCA_049294295.1 Gammaproteobacteria bacterium
GGCTACGCTACTGCAAACAACCTCTACCTATCCCCATGTATCATCAACGACCGACCGCCATCCACCGCAATCATTTGCCCCGTTATATACGGCGCATCATTCACTAAAAACCAAACCGTCTTCGCAATATCATCCGGCTCACCCATACGCGCTAACGGGATCTCCAGCATCAAACGTTCAATCTCCGGCTCATCCAGCAAATCTAGCTCTGGACGAATAATCGCCCCCGGCGCCACCGCATTCACACGAATATCAGGGCCCAACTCTTTCGCCAAGCTTTTAGTCATCATCAACAATCCAGCTTTTGCAATACAATAAACAGGGAAATGCTTACCCGGCGTCTCCGCTTTAATATCGATAATATTAACAATACACCCTTTATGTTTTGCTAAATGCGGCATCGCTGCTTGCGATAAAAAGAATGGTGCTTTTAAATTACTGCCAAATAAGTCTTCCCAATCGGCTTCTGTGACATCGCCCATGTGTGTGGGATAAAAGCTTGATGCATTGTTGACGATAACGTCTAAACGTCCCCAACAGGCTAAAGAGGCTTCTATCAAGCCTGGCAATTTAGCCGTATCTATCAAATCACATTGAACTAACTTTGCAGTGTCGGGTGCAATCGCATTTAACTCTTCTGCCAAGGCTTTTGCCTCTGTCATAGAATCACGATAATGCAACACTACACGCATCCCTTTTTGATGCAAAAAGCGAGCAATGCTATAACCAATTCGACGAGCAGCCCCAGTGACCAAGGCAACTTTTGTGTACGGCAAATGATCAGTCGTCATACTTTATCCATTGTCTGTTGTTTAAAATCTAGTAAGATGTGCCTAACGTTAACGCAGTCCGCTCAACCAAACAAGAAAAACGAGGCTAATGTGAGTCAAACCTTACAATTAGGGAATATAACGTTTCCAGGGAATCTTATTCAAGGCCCTTTGGCGGGTGTGAGCTGTGCGCCTTTTCGTTATTTAACATGGAAATACGGCCAGCCGGCTTTTTCCTGCACGGAAATGATTTCGTGTAAAACGCTTATTTTTACGCCTAAAGCATCCCATCAACGCTTTGTTGTTAAACATCCTGAGGAAGGCCGTGTTTGCTTTCAATTATCGGGCAGCAATCCTACTGAAGTGGGTGAAGCCGTTAAAATAGTGACGGGTTATGGCGCCGATTTAATAGATCTTAATTGCGGATGCCCGGTTAAGAAAATTCGCAGCAAAGGAGCAGGCTCTAGTTTGCTGACAAATCCTAGTCAGCTTTATACTTTGATTCGCGCTATGAAAGAAAATACACATGTGCCCGTCTCTGTGAAAATACGAGTGGAAGGTGGCAGTGGTGATCAATTTAATTTAGAAGTTGCGAATGCAGTACAAGATGCGGGTGCTGATTTTTTAATTGTGCATGGCAGACATTGGACTGAGCATTATGAAACACCGTGTAATCATGAAGAAATTCGCTTTTTCGTTGAGCATATGAATATTCCTGTGATTGGGAATGGTGATATTGCGGATCTTGCTTCTTATCAAAAAATGTTAGCAACTGGTTGTGCGGGTGTGATGATTGCAAGAGCGGGTGTTGGGCAGCCTTGGTTAACGAAGCAATTAGTAGCTGAATTAAAGGGTGAAGTTTTTATCCCGCCTAGTTTGACAGAGAGAGCGGCGATGTTTATTGATCATGCGATGCAATTGGCAGAGTTGTTAGAGAATGAAAAATTTGCAATTTTGCAGGCGAGAAAGATAGCTAAGTATTATGCGCGTGGGTTGGAGCATCGGATGGCATTTTGTGATGAGATTAATCGGTGTGTGGACTTGGAAGAGTTTACTAAAATTTGTTTAAATTATTTTATGTAGGTGCAGCCTGGATGGAGACTGCCGTCATTGCGAGCCACTACTGTCATTCCCGATAAGCCATTACTGTCATTCCCGCGAAAGCGGGAATCCATTTCAAACATACAGCAGGAGTATCATTATAAATGGATTCCCGCTTTCGCGGGAATGACAGTAGTGGCT
>JBAQCP010000255.1:0-10722 GCA_049294295.1 Gammaproteobacteria bacterium
GGCAAAAGATTTGCCGGGCTACGCTACTCGCAATGACGGCAGCAGCTTGATGAGCACTCTCAATTATTAGGGACCTGGCTTGTTTGAAATGCTTAAAGAATGCTTAGCATCCATCAATAGCTTTTTGATTTCATCACACCCATTGTCGGTCGCGATAGATAGCGCTGTCTCTCCATTATTTGTAGCACGATCAATATCGGCTCCAGCTTCCAACAGTATTTCAACGATGCCAACATTGTTAACGACTGTAGCAGCTATTAGCGGTGTTTCACCGCTGCTTGTTGCTAGGTTAGTGTCAGCACCAGCAGTAATAAGATGTTTAATAATGGGTGTCAATTCATCTAGGATGGCATAAAGAAGTGGAGTCATTCCATCACATTTTTTGTTTGGATCAGCACCTTCTGTAATTAACTGAACAACAATATCTTCATAATTATGCATAACAGCATCAATCAAGGTTGTGTATTGCTTGTCGATTGTTTCATATTCTGGACTGTAGGGGATCAGGCTCTTTCTGTTAATAAAAAGCATGCTACTGTGGCGGCCATATTTGTTATACCAATGTGCTGAATGTGGCTGCGCACTACCGGCCATTTTACGCGAGGAAATAGTATGCGGCTCATTTATGTATGCAAATAGATAAGTTATGCAGTTAGCTCGGTCTTGTTTGCTTAAGCTTAATTGGTCATTAATAACAACAGTTTCTCTAAACCATGGATCACAGATGATTGCATCTGGACCCCACGAATCGACATCTCTTATGTCTGATGCTGGGTCTCTATTAATAACTAAAAATGCATGATCACCACGACCGCGAATACATACAGATTCATAAAAAATGGCTAGGTTATTTTCAGGGTGATATTCTCGGAGCAGTAAAACAAGCAAGTCTGCTAGATCCCCGCAATTGCCTACACCATGCTTAACAGCATTTTTAGCTAAATTTTCCATAAATTCTAATTCAGACTTTTTAGTACCATTTTTACGATGATTTAGCATTCTATCATCTAGCGTGCAAACAAAATCTAGAATATCATGAAGCGTTGTTTTAACGGTTTTACTATTATCTTTTTGAAGGATAATCGGCTCATCAGGATCGGTTGTTATATTTGGATCGAGGGTGAATTGAGCATATTGCTTGATGTCTGCTCTTAAACGTTTTCGGTTTAACAAAAACAATATCGCCTTCTTGATCTCATCACCAGCTGGCAGATTAGAGGAGAATGGAATCAGTTCCCTCGTTTTTTTTTCGAGCGTTCTAATGATCTTTTGTATGAGATAAACCGGCTTATTTGGTCTAGTTCTGGCCATTTAATACGCTCTTATGTTTGTTTAAAGCTAATATATAGGTTTTACATTAACGTAATCTGATTGATCACGATTTTGCAAATTATGAGGTTGACTAGATGAAACAAAAAATGTTCCTATCTATTTGATAAATGGTAAAATCTATGGCATTAGAGGATTTGTTTGCTGCAACTGCATAAAAAAGCGATAATGGCGGGCAGCATAAGCTTTCCGCCATTAAAGAGTTGATATGACCATAATAACGACCAGTCCCTCACAATTTTTAGAATTTTTTAATAGCCCCGCAAGCGTTCTTTTAAATGGAGAGGCGGGAAGTAATCGTGAAATGAATGCACGATGCCAAATTAAAGCTAAAAATGATTATGAGGCGTTGCAATGTTGGTTGAATGAATATCGTCATAAAGCCACCACCTTTAGAACATACCAAAAAGAAGCTGAACGCTTTTTGCTCTGGGCTATTTTTCAAATAAAAAAACCATTGTCTAGTTTAGATCGTGATGATCTAGAAACTTATATTCATTTTTTAGATGATCCGCAGCCAAAAGAAAAGTGGTGCGGAAGCTATGGTGGACGTCTTTATAAGCGTGGGGATGCTAATTGGCGGCCGTTTACAGGTCCGTTAAGTCATTCTGCAAAAATAACAGCGGTTAGTATTATTGATTCTCTATTAAATTATTTAGTAGATGCGCGCTATTTGGCTTTTAATCCATTGTCGTTGATGCGAAAAAAGCATTTAAAATCAAAACACATTAATGCGAGTGAAATAGCACTGCAAGAACGCATGCTAACTATAGATGAATGGCATACTATGCTAGAGGTTTTAGAGAATTTTCCAGAAACAACACTGTCTGAGATTAATGAAAAAGCCAGATTAAATTTTTTAGTTAATATTTTATATTTTCTAGGTTTGAGAATTAACGAATTAGCCACCCATAACTGGAATGCGTTCAGAAAAATAGATGAGCAATGGTGGTTTTATGTGTTCGGTAAAGGCGATAAATTAGGCCGAATCCCGGTTAATGATGAGTTTTTGCGGGCGATTATTTTATATCGAGCGCATTTAAAATTAACACCCTTTCCATCCATTGATGAAACGACACCGTTAATAGTCTCTTTTACAACAAAAGAAGCGATTACCCCGAGGCAAATTAATAAAATTCTTAAGAGGTTGGCGATAGAAACGTCAAAAAGGTTTGATGGTCAGCCGGAAAAAGTTAAAAAAATCCAGAAATTTTCAGCCCACTGGTTGCGGCATTTATCGGCTTCTATGCAAGACAGGGCGGGGATTGAGTTTAAGCATATACGGGCTAATCACCGGCATGAGAATGATGAAACAACCAGACGTTATGTCCATGCAATCGATCAAGAAAGGCATCAAGATATGCAAAAGTTATCACTCAGAAAAATATCAATTATAAAATAAGTTGTGAGGAGAAAGCTGTGAGATTTTTTTATTTATTAGTGTTTAGTATTGTTTTTCCAAGTATTGTTTTTGCATCATCTGCAATAACAACACCCATTCCCTTAAGTGAACTACCTGCTTTTAAAACCTATCCAAAAGAGGTCAAACAGTTAATTTATAAAGCAGAAAAACTAACGAAACAGAACTTAACATATAGCTATGGTTCTGCAAACCCAATTAATAAAGGCATGGATTGTTCTGGAACAATCAATTATTTATTAAAAAGTGCAGGTGCAACAGACGTGCCGCGTCAAGCCAACGAAATTTATTTGTGGGCTGAAAAAATGGGAGATTTGCATACGGTCAAAAATCAGGATTTTAACTCAAGTGAGATGAAAAAATTAAAGCCTGGCGATTTGTTATTTTGGAAGGGGACGTATGCTGTCCAACGTACACCACCTATTACGCATGTCATGATTTATTTGGGTAAGGATGATAAAGGACAGCCTTTGATGTTTGGCGCTAGTAATGGCCGGACGTATAGGCATAAAAAAATGTGGGGCGTCAGTGTGTTTGATTTTAGGATGTCTAACGGACGAGGTGGGGATTTTGTCGCTTATAGCTGTGTTCCACAATTGACTTGCTAGGCGCAGAACACAAGCTGTTGGTACGCTAACTAAGGGATTTATGGTTAATATGGTCAGACCATGCGCTTTGTTAAAGACATTAGCCTATCCTCATGATATAAAAACTGACTATAGTATTTAGTTAATAATTGAGCGAATTATGTCCGAATTGAATCCTGATCAACCAGAGAAACCAAGTAAAAGTCAGCTAAAACGCGAAATGACCGCCTTGCAAGAACTAGGGGAAGAGCTAATTGCTTTGCCTGCCTCCAAGCTCGCTAAAATTCCTATGCCTGAAAATTTGGAAGACGCCATAAACGAGGCGCGCAGCCTAAAGTCTCACGAAGCCATCAGGCGGCAGGCTCAACGCATTGGTAAGCTCATGCGAGAAATTGATCCGACAGAGATTAGGCAAGCGTTGCAAAAACTGAAAATGGGGCATGCTAAAGAAACTCAGCATTTTCATGATGTTGAGCATTGGCGAGATAAGTTAATCGCAGAAGGGGATGATGCACTAAGCCAATTAATGGACGCTCACCCAGCAATTGATAGACAGCATTTGCGCCAATTAGTTAGGAATGCTAAAAAAGATCGTGATAAACAGAAAAAAACAGGTGCAGAGCTCGAGCTGTTTAATTTTTTGCGTAAACTATTAGATTGAGGAATGACAAATGGCAAGCAATCGAAATATAAACAATCTCATTAAAAAAATGAAAGGCATAGATGAAAATTTAATAGCTGATATTAAAAATGCTTTTGATAATGAAGGGGGTTATTCTCGGCTTGAGAGTATTTATGATTATTGCCATAGCCAGAAGGCTGAGCATAAGAGAAAAGAAAGACAAGGCTTGCTCATACAGCTGATTAAAGAGGGTGATTTTTTTGCGATTAGTTTAATGATGATGGGTTCTTCTCCCCCAGAGTTGAATGAAAAATTACCCCAAAAATCTATTCGTAATCTTCTATATTTGTGTGCTGAAGACACAACCCCATTATTTTTTGCATTGCAACTAGGTCAATTTGCCGTTGCTAGTTATATTATGTCTTATTTTAAAACGCTCTTACATGAACAGCCTGACGCTGAATTATCAGCATATTATGTTTTCAGTGGTACGGGAGAAGATCCATTACATATCGCACGAAAATACTTAAAGCAAGACGCTTTAAGCGAACAGCAAAAAGCTGATTGCCAATTATTTATCGATAATTTTTTTAATCTCCTACCCAGACAATTTGTGGAATATAACCCCAAAATTTTTAGATTATGGGGTCTAGTTGATTTTTATACCTTTGTATTGGATCAGCAGCCTAGCGAATTAATGAGACTTCTAGAAGAAGATGCTATCCCTGCAGCTAACCTAAGATCATCAGCCCAACATTTGTTAAATTTAAGCATTAATCGCAGTCTTTACGCAGTTTTTGATTTGTTATTAATGAGAATGCCTGATTATATTCAGTTTACACAACCTCTCATTGGTGATGATTATGGCGATACATTACTGCATAGTTGCGTTAGACAAAATGATGCTTACTTCTTGTTTAAAATGTTAGAGCGAGACCCCGCAAGTGTCATGCTGAATACAAAAAATCATGCGATTGAAACACCTTTAAATACGGCTGCGGTATTGGGTCATCGAACATGTCGCATACTGTGTAAATTATACGCAACCAATCTTAGTATTTATTCAATGCTATGCAGTTTTATCAACAAAGAATCAGAACGCTTGAGCAATAAGCCTGATCTCTTTTCAATTTTTAGACCTTCAAAGTCACAAGGGTTGAGTGCTATTCAGCATGCAATGGATACGCCAGAAAAGTTTTTTAGAGCATTCTTTATCAGAGCTAACTTTTCAGATTTTGACGATTATCTAGAGGGTAAGGTATTATTTAAATATGTTATTGAGAAAATAAGTTTAGTTGATTTTTCTTATATGAATGGTGATAAAGTAGTTTCCACCAATTTATCTAGTATTTTAGGGCAAAATCGTATTGTTCCATTTATAGCAACAGACGCCCTTCAACATTTAGAAGATGAAATAGAGACAAAATTATTGCCTAGGTAAACAAACTAAAACGCATAAGGAGATGCACATGAGCAAATGCCCATTCATGACTACTGATGCTGGTATTCCAGTCGCAGATAATCAAAATAGTTTAACGGCCGGCCCCCGAGGCCCAGTATTGATGGCCGACCATCAATTGATAGAGCGCATGGCTCACTTTAACCGCGAACGTGTGCCTGAAAGAGTGGTACATGCTAAGGGTGCAGGTGCGTATGGTACGCTTAAAATTACGGGTGATATTTCAGCTTATACACGCGCTAAACTTTTTTCTAAAATTGGCAACCAATGCGATATGGTGATTCGTTTTTCAACGGTTGCTGGCGAGCAGGGTTCAGCTGATACAGCAAGAGACCCACGTGGATTTGCTTGCAAGTTTTATACGGAAGAAGGGAATTGGGATCTAGTAGGTAACAATACCCCCGTTTTCTTTGTGCGCGATCCTTTGAAATTTTCGGATTTTATTCATTCTCAAAAAAGACATCCCGCAACAGGTTTGCGGGATAGTACAATGCAGTGGGATTTTTGGAGTTTGTCGCCAGAGTCACTGCATCAAGTTACTATTTTATTTTCTGATAGAGGCATCCCTGCTACTTATAGGCATATGGATGGTTTTTCTTCGCATACTTTTAGTTTGTGGAATGAAAAAGACGAACGCTTCTGGGTAAAATGGCATTTCAAAACAGAGCAGGGGATTGAATGTTTAACAAACGCGGAAGCGGCTAACATTGCAGGCAGTGATCTTGATTATCATCGTAGAGATTTACATGCTGCTATTGAGCAAGGTAATTATCCAAAATGGAAAGTTTACATTCAAATTATGCCTGAGTTACAAGCCGACACTTATAGAATTAATCCATTTGATTTAACAAAAGTATGGTCGCACAAAGATTATCCGTTAATGGAAGTGGGATTATTAGAATTAAATCGTAATCCAGAGAACTTTTTTGCAGAAATCGAACAAGCGGCTTTTGAACCTAGTAATACGCCTATTGGGATGGGTATTTCACCAGACAAAATGTTACAAGCGCGTATTCTTTCTTATCCTGACGCACATCGTTATCGCATTGGGGTTAACTATCCGCAATTGCCAGTAAATAAGCCGCAATGTCCTGTACGCACGTATAATCGCGATGGCCATATGCGTTTTGATGGTAATGATGGCGGCGCTGTTAATTATCAACCAAATAGTTTTAATGGCCCTATCGATAATGAAAAAATGAAAGAACCGCCATTAAAAATTTCAGGGGAGGCTGATCGTTATGATCATCGTATTGGTAATGATGATTATACTCAAGCAGGGGATTTGTATCGTTTAATCACTGAAGATAAGAAGGTTCAATTGATTGATAATATTGTGCAGGCAATGCAGCCTATTCCAGAAGAAATTAAACGGAGACAGTTAGCGCATTTTTATAAGGCGGATCCGGATTATGGGAAGAGGGTTGCTGCTGGGTTGGGATTGTCTGTTTAAATGTGGCTGTTGTTATTGATAAAAACTGTCATGCCCGCGCAGGCGGGCACCAGCTAAGCTTAATATATCAACTGCTTTCAAAATATAAGCACCAGCTGTACCACCAAAGCAAACGGTTAATATAGGGTCAAGCAATTAAACATCTTTATAAATACCGCTCGCATGATATTTGCGATTAAAGTATCGCAACAAGACCATAATGCTAGCCGCTGCAGGCAAGGCAATTAATATACCAAAAAACCCAAATAAGGCGCCGCCTGTCATAATGGCAAATATCACCGCAACAGGATGTAATCCTATACGGTCACCAATTAGATAAGGGGTTAAGAAATAACTTTCAATAAATTGGCCAATTAAATATACGCCCCAGACCCAGGCTAATTCGTCGCCTACGCCAAATTGAACCATGGCCAATATGCTCGCAGTCACAATGACAAATATAGAGCCAAGATAAGGCACGATGCTGAGTAAACCGCCTATTAAGCCTATCATTAAACCTGTATGTAAACCGGCGATAGTTAAACCTAACCCGTAAATCAAACCAACAATCATCATCACTAACAATTGGCCTCGGAAAAATGCACCTAAAACGCTATCCCATTCTTTTGCTAATTTAACGACAGTAGGCTCTAATGATTTTGGGAGGGTATGCCGCAGGCTGGCTAATATTTTTTGCCAGTCCCTTAAAAAATAAAACGTCACGACAGGGATTAAAACAATATTAACTAACCAAGAAATGACAGTCGTGCCTGAGCTTAAGACCGTCGTAAAAACGATGCCAGCTTTGGGTAAATTTGCAGCCAATGAGCTTTTTAAAGACGCAATATTTTCTATCACAATGGTTTCTTTAATCCAAGGCAGTAAACTGGCTTCAAGCCAGTTAATAATACTTGGCAGGACTTCAATAAGTGCTTTAACTTGTTTTTGAAGAAGGGGTGTTAGAAGTAAAAATAATACTAAAACCGAACCGAATACCAAAATATAAACTATGGTTGAGCTCAGCCAGTGAGGTATACCGTGTTTATCTAGTTTTACAACGAGAGGATTGGCTAAATAAGCAATCAACGCACTAAATAAAAAAGGGGTTAAAATAGGGGCTAGTAAATAGATGAGGAAAACAAGCACCAAAAAGGATAGTAAATAGATGGTGTGATTAGATAGCTTTTGCATAAAAGTCCTTTTTTAATGAATACCTCGTTCATTCACTTTAATTAATTTAAGCGGGAATGTCTAAATAAAAAAGCAGATAGGTTTTTTAGTCGAGTAGCAGGCTTACTAGATAGTCTCAAAGCTAGCCCATCCAATGCGTTACCCATTAATAACAGGCTAGCTTAAAGACTAATCAATCATCTAAACTTTTTGAAAATAGATATTAAATCCATCTCCATAAAGAGAGATATCACCTCGGGGATTAGGATAAACACCTGTTACGCCCGCTGTTGTGCTTACGGTAAAGGACGCAGCAAGGGGTTCTTCGCAATTGTTGTTTTTATATGCGCGAACGGAGCAATAAGTGGTTTTATCTTTGCATAATTCTTCAAAAATAGCTTCTGGGATGACGTGGGTTGATTGCGGTTTGACAGCGCCTATGTCACGGGAGCAAACATTATTATGACTGAAAGATAGGGTGTATTCGGTTTCGTTGATAATATTTAAATTGGCAGCCCCGCTGATAGCGGGGATTAATAAAGCAGCGGCTAAAATAGCATGAGTTCTATTCTTTAAAGGCATGGTGTTCTCCATATAGTGAATGGAAAGAATACCCGCTTTTTTTTGCAGAGACTAGGTGGGTAGAGCACCTTCCACCGCAGGAGGAAGGAATTCTATTGACCATCTATATTCGAAGCGCATAACGCTCCTGATCCAATTCAAACTTGGCCTCCACAAGCAGAGGGATCGTCGGATTAATATCACTATTTTTATTCATCCATTCAAGCTTTATCATCACATTTTTCGTGCGCTTCCCGCCTTCACATAAGGCATGTTTCAGAATATCCTTTAAGGGCAACGTACCGTTCTCAGGAAAATACAAATTACTTGTTCTGAAAAATCCGAAACAGCCGCTTTGGGCTTTAGCAAAATTATCCAAGTAGACAGCTTTAAAGAGTGAGGAAAGGTCTTCTTCAGAATAGGCGCTCGGTGCTTGCATATTGAATTTATTATTTAACGTCTCATACATCCTTTCCGCAAATAATCTATGCACATAGGTTGTTGGATGTTTGCCATTCCAAAACATATAACCAGGTGCCGGTGATATCCCATTTTCAATTTTAAAGTCAGGGGAATCCGCATAAGATACCGTCAATTTTGCGGGATCCAGTTGATATTGTTCGGGATGTTGATACATTTCAGTAAATGGTGTGTTAATGTCGAATAATTCAATGGTGCATTCTGGATGCTGTTTTTTTAATGCCCGAACCGCTCTATTTAATTTTCGATTAAATGAAAGCGTTACTCTTTTTGCATTTTCCTGCTCTTCTTCACTCTTGGCTTTGAAGTCAGGTGTTAAAGAAATATCGGGTAAGTTTAAGAAATAAAAATGCTTGTAATTTTTTTCCATTAATATTTCAGCATTTCTCATTTTAGCAAGAATTGCACGAATGGCGGCTTTAATGTTGGGTTTTGTTTCCATGGTGATTAAATCATTAGCGCCTGTCCAGTCAATGACTAATGTTTCATCTTTTTGCGCATCGGTAGTTTGGAAGATAATGTCATCTGCTAACATCCTTTCCCTTTCATTATCTAATGACTCTAAAATTAAGCGAGAGAAAAATACTGGAATGCTGCAGCTCAATCTACCTTTGTAATTAAAAGCAGATAATCCACCTTGGCTGTATAACTCAAAAAAGCGTGTTCCCATGTACTCAGTCATACTGAAATCGTCAAAATTACCATTGTTAACTAATACTTGATTAATATCTTTAGGGTTTGCACCCTGAAATTTATTTTCTAGCATCGCCGCTAAATAATCATCCCAACACCAGCCATTAGTGAATCGACCATTAAGTGATTTACCAGAGAGACCGCTAAATTTAGCTAAAGGAATACAGCAAACGGAACGAGTATTGAGGGAGCCTTGCTCGGATAAGCTATCTCCAAGAATTGTTAAATAACGTATGGTGGGTCTTCCTTGCATGATGACATTCCTTGTTTTATGTTGTTTTTTTAAGTTAGCAGAAGTTCGTCATTTTAAAATTAAGGAATACTTAAGGTGGTTTTTCTATTTTGAGGGGTAAATGCAAAACCTTTAACTTTCAATAAGTTATGAAATTAATCTCACGTATAATCTTTTAGGCTTCATTTTGCTTTAAAATATAAGTATGAGTCTAAAAGGAGCAAAATCCATGAAAACTAAACATTTATTAATGATGATTGCATTTTCCAGTTTTACCTCATACGCCATAGCAGATGAAATGACAACCGTAACCAAAACAGTTGTTGCGCCTCCTGTCGTTCAACTGCAGCAAGATGGTGTGAATAGCACAACAACTCAATCGACAACACAAGTAACCACTGTTAAGCAAGTCAGCCCAGCTGATGCCGCGATTATAGCCAATATCTATAATAGATATAAAATAGAGGCAGCTTTAATAGGCACTAATCTTGTTGTGACATCAGAAGATGGGATTGTGAAAGTTGAAGGTACGGTGACTGCGCAATCGCAAGCAGATGCGGCGATGCAGGCAGCTAAATCTATTTCTGGTGTGAGAGAGGTGGTGTCTAATATTCATGTGCTAACTAATTCTGGGACTGTAGCGCCGGTTAGAGGGACGAATTATTAAAATCCACCGCCGTTATTGTGAGCCACCATTGTCATTGCGAGCCACTACTGTCATCCAGAGCGTAGTGGCT
>JBAQCP010000256.1:0-26390 GCA_049294295.1 Gammaproteobacteria bacterium
CCCATTTCAAACATACAGCAGAAGTATCGTTATAAATGGATTCCCGCTTTCGCGGGAATGACAGTAGTGGCTCGCAATGACGGCTGCGCTTCATCCAGGCTACACTTCACTCGCAAGCTCTAAGCCAAATCCTTTTCGTTACTGGTACCAAATCGGCGATCACGACTTGCAAACTGCTCTAATGCTGCATCTAATTCTACTTCATTGAAATCTGGCCATAAGGTATTTGTGAAATATAATTCAGAATACGCTAATTGCCATAGCATAAAATTACTAATACGAATTTCGCCGCTGGTGCGAATAAAAAGATCAGGATCGGGTAAATCAGCAAATGATAATTTACTAGCAATTTTCTCAGCGGAAATATCCACACTTCTTAATTGCCCTGCTTCTATTTCTTGAGCCAATTGACGTGTCGCCTGGGTAATATCCCATTGACCGCCGTAATCTGCCGCAATGATCAATACCATGCCGGTATTGCTAGCTGTGAGTGTTTCGACTTCTAGAATTTTTTGACAGAGCTTTTCGCTAAACCGTTGTCTATCTCCAATAAAACGGAGTTGCACTTGGTGCTCATGCAAAGTGGCTACTTCACGCTCTAAGCCTGTGAGAAATAGCTCCATGAGGTAGCCTACTTCCTGTGCTGGTCTACGCCAATTCTCGCTACTAAAAGCAAAAAGAGAAAGCACTTTGATTTTGCGCTTCACGCAATTTTTGACGATCTCACGCGCCGCCTCAACACCAGCCTTATGGCCGGCAATGCGGGGCAAAAAGCGTTTCTTTGCCCAGCGTCCGTTGCCGTCCATGACGACCGTAATATGTTGTGGAACGTTACTAGTTTTAGTCATTGACGTACTAGATCACCATTAATTCAGCTTCTTTCGCCGTGGTAATTTGATCCACTTCCGCGACAAATTTATCGGTTAGCTTTTGCATTTCATCCACCAAACGACGTTCTTCATCTTCAGTGATTTCTTTTTTCTTTAATAATTCTTTAAAATCGTTGTTTGCATCACGTCTAACGTTACGAACACTAACGCGTGCCGATTCCGATTCCGTACGAACAACTTTGATCAAATCTTTACGACGTTCTTCGTTCAAAGCAGGCATAGGCACACGGATAATGTCACCCATGGTTGCTGGATTTAAACCAAGATCAGAGGTGTAAATTGCCTTCTCAATCGCGCCTACCATTTTCTTTTCCCAAGGGGTAATGGTTAAGGTGCGTGAGTCAGTTGCGACAATATTAGCAACCTGGCTAATAGGCATTGGAGCACCATAATAATCAACACGAACGTGATCCAAAATACTAGGATGCGCACGGCCGGTTCTTAATTTAGCGATTTCACTTTTGAAAGATTCAATACTTTTACGCATACGCGCATCAGCATCTTTTGTTATTGCATGCATGAATGATCTCCTAAGGAGTAGCAGCGCAGATAAGGGCTACCTGCGCTTAACAATTAGTCAGTCGCTTGGATAAGCGTACCAATGTCTTCGCCTAACATAATGCGCTTTAACGCACCTTGCTTGTTCATGTTGAACACGCGTAAAGGTAAATTATGGTCTTGGCAAAGTAAGATAGCCGTTAAATCCATGACACCTAAACGTCTGGCTATGACTTCATCGTAAGATAACGTTTGATAGCGTTCTGCTTTAGGGTTTTTAATAGGATCGTCAGTGAAAACACCTTCAACCTTAGTCGCTTTTAATACGATATCAGCGCCAATTTCGATGCCGCGTAAAGCAGCAGCAGAATCGGTAGTCACTAAAGGATTGCCGGTTCCTGCAGAAAAAATGACAACTCTGCCCTGCTCTAAGATTTCTTTCGCACGAGAACGATCGTACTGCTCAGAAATACTAGGCACGCCAAAAGCGGACATTAAGGTAACAGGAATAGATTTTCTTTCTAAGGCATCACGTAAAGCCAAACCATTGATTACCGTTGCCAACATGCCCATTTGATCCGCAGAAATGCGGTCAAAGCCAGTTGCACAAAGATCAGCGCCACGAATTAAATTGCCACCACCAATGACCAGCGCAACTTGAACACCTAAGTGTGTCGCCCCTTCAATCTCTTGGACGATACGAGACAACTTGCTCGCATCGATACCAAATAGATGATCACCTTGCAGTGCTTCGCCGCTTAATTTCAGCAATATGCGTCGATAAATCGGTTTTGCAGAGGTACTATCCATACTAATTAGCCACCTTGTATTTGTGACATAACAGCTTCTTTAAAGTCTTCTACGATTTTCTCAATGCCTTCACCTACTTCATAGCGATGGAACGCGATGACTTTAGCATTGCTCTTCTGTAACAAAGCACCAACGCTGGTGTCAGGATCTTTAACGAAAGGTTGGCCCATGAGGCTCACTTCATCGAGATATTTCTTCATACGGCCAACAACCATCTTTTCGATGATTTCTTGTGGCTTGCCACTTGCTGCCGCTTGAGCCATGTAAATGTCTTTTTCTCTCGCGATTAAATCTTCAGATACATCGCTTGGAGAAATCACTAATGGATTACTTGCAGCGATATGCATAGCAAGATCATTAGCTAATGGTTTGTTATCGACATTTAACTCAACAATCACACCAATACGGTTGCCATGTAAGTAGCTACCAACGGAAGCAGATGCAGGATTAGAAATCACGGCACGACGTGGTTGAATGTTTTCGCCTACTTTACCCACTAAGTTTGCACGCGCTTCTTCAACGGTAATGCTATCACCATGAATAATTTGTTGACCCAATTCAGCTATATCAGATTTTTGCTTTTCTAATACAGTTTGAGTCACTGCGTTTACATACTTGGTAAAGTTGTCGTCACGTGCAACAAAATCGGTTTCGCTGTTGATTTCGATCATGGCAGCTTGTTTGCCGTTATCAATGATAGAAACAACGCCTTCAGCTGCAATACGGCCAGCTTTTTTACCCGCTTTTGCAGCGCCAGATGTACGAAGTACATCCACCGCTTTTTCAATGTCGCCACCGGTTTCGGTTAATGCTTTTTTGCATTCCATCATGCCAGCGCCTGTCATTTCACGTAGCTCTTTTACGAGAGCAGCAGAAATTACTTGTGTCATAGATCACCTCTACTTAGATTCGTTCTCATCAATTACTTTTTCGTCTGCTGCTTTTTCGCTAACTTCCATGAAGTCATCAGCAACGCCATCTAATGCGCTAACGCGCGCGTCTAAGATCACGTCTGCGATAGTGGAAGCATAGAAACGAATGGCACGAGTAGAGTCATCGTTACCAGGAATAACATAAGCAACGCCATCTGGATCATTGTTGGAGTCAACAATACCGATCACAGGGATACCTAAACGGTTAGCTTCTTGGATCGCAATCTTTTCATGACCTACGTCTAATACGAAAATCGCATCAGGAATACCGCCCATGTTCTTAATACCGCCGAGGCTGCTATTTAATTTAGCTTTTTCGCGATCAAGATTTAAAATTTCTTTCTTTGTTAAACGGCCAAATTTGCCGCTTTCAAACATCGCTTCTAAATCTTTTAAACGCTTGATGGATTGACGAATGGTTTTGTAGTTCGTCAACATACCGCCTAACCAACGACGATTTACGAAAGGCATTTTGCAACGTTCAGCTTCTTGCTGAATGATGTCTTGTGCAGCATACTTGGTGCCAACAAACAGGATTTTACCTTTGTTTGCAGCAACGCCAGAAATAAAGTTTAACGCGTCTTGGAACATAGGCAAGGATTTGCCAAGGTCGATAATATGGATCTTGTTACGAGAACCATAAATATAGGTACCCATTTTAGGGTTCCAGTAGCGGGTTTGGTGACCAAAATGTACACCAGCTTTTAACATATCTTGCATTGAAACTTGCATTTGTATTTCCTCTATATGGGTTAAGCCTCCGCGTGTCCTCATAGCCAACCCCACTTTTCAGTAAGGGCACCCGGCAACAAGTTTTAGCACGCGTGTGGACTGAAGTTATTGCTAAATAAAGCACGCCTTTATACCATAGGTGGTACTCAATCAACAATATCTGAATGAATGAAGGAAAAAATGGCAGATATCATTATAAAGAATAGCGAAGATATTGAAAAAATGCGCATCGTTGGCCGACTGGCAGCGGAAGTGCTCGAAATGATAGAACCCTATGTAAAAGAAGGGGTTACGACTGACGAGCTCAACCAAATCTGCCACGACTACATTGTGAACGAGCAGAAAGCGATTCCTGCCCCCTTAAATTACAATGGATTCCCAAAATCAATTTGTACATCTTTAAACCACGTGGTTTGCCATGGAATACCGGGGCCGCGCAAGTTAAAGGATGGCGATATCATTAATGTGGACGTCACCGTCCTCAAAGATGGCTACCACGGCGATACCAGCAAGATGTTTATGATAGGCAAACCGTCTATTTTGGCTAGCCGCTTGATCAAGATTACACAAGAGTGCCTTTATATCGGTATTAGGATGATCAAGCCTGGGATTCATTTTGGTGATATTGGCGCGGCTATTCAGCAGCATGCTGAAAAAAACCGATTTACCATTGTTCGCGAGTATTGCGGGCATGGCATAGGCAGAGTCTTCCATGAGCCACCCAATGTCTTGCATTATGGCAAGCCCGGGTTAGGTGAAGTATTGAAACCGGGCATGATTTTCACGATTGAGCCTATGGTGAATGCTGGTAAGCGGGATGTGAAACTGTTGCCAGATGCTTGGACAGTGGTGACAAAAGATCATAGCCTGTCTGCTCAGTGGGAACATACAATTTTGGTGACAGATACGGGTTATGATGTATTGACCAAACGTAAAGAAGAAACGATTTAGCTTGTGGCTGTCATTCCCGCTGCGCGCACTAGTGTCCGGTTAATCAAAATTCCTCGTCGTCCCGCGCGTAGGCGCGGGATCCAGGACAGGGGTGAGTCAATCAGATGGCATGAGATTAAGCAAAAAAAGCTTTTTTGAAATATTTTTTACAATATTACGATGTTGCAGTGCTCTGGATCCCGCGCCTACGCGCGGGACGACGAGGAATTTTGATTAACCGGACACTAGTGCGCGAAAGCGGGAATGACAGTAGTGGCTCGCAATGACGACAGTTAAGCTAATACACATCAAGAAAATACCGCGGCAGGATATCAGACTCAAAAAAGACAGGCAAAAAAAAACGCATGCATGCCGTGAGGCATACATGCGTTTAATGTGAACCTTATACGAAGTGGTATAAAACACCAACAGAGTATTGGTTATCAGAAGCATCAAAGTTGTTTCTGTTGTTGAAGTAGGTGTGGTTGTACTCAGTACGGAGACTCCAGTTATCAACTAACTTGGTTTCCATACCTAAGCCCCAAGCAAAACCATTATTGGTTCTGGTGCTGCTGCCGTTGCTGTAGGAGAACGCTGCGCCATTTTCTACGCCATTAGCAGAGCCTGTGCCTTTAACACGAGCCCAGTTCCAACCTAAACGAACATAACCTAAGGTTGTGTCGTTGATTTTGTAACCTGGGATAATGCTTAAGCCGTAGTTACCGTCAACTTCTACATTGCTGTAAGCGTTAGCAAAGTCACCGCCTACAGTTTCGGTAGAGGTGAAGTGTCTAGCAACTTCTGCACCGCTGAAGTTACCAAAAATTTCGCCACCGAGGTAGTAAGAGTTGCTGAAATATTCGCCATAACCTAAGAATAGGCCACCTAACCAACCAGTCGCGTTGTGAACTTGTGTACCACTGTTGGATACAATACTTGTACCTGTTGTACCAAAGTTGTTAGTGAAGCTTTCACGAACACGATAAGAATCATAGCCAGCTTGAGCACCAACATAAAAACCACCCATTAAGGTAGCTGGAACTGGACATGGTACAGCATCTTTAAAGTTTGTTTCACCTTTGAAGTTGTTGTGGTGGCCATGAGCGAAGCTCACAGTTGAAGCGGTTAATAACGAGAGAGCTAATAACTTAGTTGATCTTTTCATACCTGACATTCCTTCCTTAAGTAATGACGACAAGTTGTATTCATCCGAAAAACAATCAAGCGATCTATCTTCAGAATAAAATGCTAAGTGTTTCGAATATTTTTGTCAATCATTCATTGAGATAAGAATGAAAATGTTTTTTGATCTGAACAAAATTATAGGGGAAATACAAATATAGTACGATTATTATTTAGGAGAACTACTTAGTTATTGAACTTATTCATCAGAATTGGCAATAGAAAGTGATTTTCTAAAAATCTGGGTTGCGATGAAAACAACCCAGATTTTTGTCATTATTACGCTTCTAATTTTTTATATTTAATACGATGAGGTTGAATAGCCTGCTCACCGAGGGTGCGTAAACGATCTTTTTCATACTCGGTATAGTTACCATCAAAGAACGTCACGCTACTGTCACCTTCAAATGCCAAGATATGGGTCGCAATGCGGTCCAAGAACCAACGATCATGCGAAACCACTAATGCACAGCCAGGGAAGTTTAAAACGGCCTCTTCTAACGCACGTAAGGTCTCAATGTCGATATCATTAGTAGGTTCATCTAATAACAAAACGTTGCCGCCTTTTGCGAGGGATTTAGCTAAATGCATACGGTTACGTTCACCGCCTGATAGGTTTTTAACGGTTTTTTGTTGATCGGAGCCCTTAAAGTTAAATCGGCCCACATAAGCACGGGTTGCCATTTCATAGCCATTGATATTCATGATTTCTAAGCCGCCTGAGACTTCTTCCCAGACTGTTTTATCACCATTCACATCATCACGGCTTTGATCGACGTAAGATAATTTAACAGCTTCGCCTAAACGGAAATCGCCGCTATCTTGCTTGTCTTCACCGGTTAATATCTTAAATAATGTTGACTTACCTGCACCATTCGGGCCAATGATACCAACGACCGCACCCTTAGGAATATTAAAGCTTAGATTTTCAAATAATACTTTATCGCCAAACTTTTTAGTTAGATTGGTCGCTTCAATAACGATGTCACCTAAACGTGGACCAGGTGGGATATATAATTCTTGTGTCTCACAACGTTTTTGGAATTCAACCGAAGACATTTCTTCAAATCGTTTTAAACGTGCACTGTTTTTAGCTTGTTGACCTTTTTGATTACGACGTACCCACTCTAATTCCGCTTTCATCGCTTTACGATGCGAATCTTCAGAACGTTGCTCTTGGTCTAAACGTTTATCTTTTTGTTCCAACCAAGAGGAGTAATTGCCTTCATAAGGAATACCTTGTCCGCGGTCTAATTCTAAAATCCAACCTGCAACGTTATCTAAGAAATAACGATCGTGAGTCACGGCGACAACGGTGCCTGGGTACTCATGCAAGAAGTGCTCTAACCAGCCAACACTTTCAGCATCTAAGTGGTTAGTCGGTTCATCTAATAACAACATGTCAGGTTTTGATAATAATAAACGGCATAAAGCCACACGGCGACGCTCACCACCTGATAACTTGGTGACATCAGCATCCCAAGCAGGCAGTCGTAATGCATCAGCAGCAATCTCTAATTTACGGTCTAAATCCCACGCACCCGCTATGTCGATTTTGTGCTGCAAATCACCTTGCTCTTCCATGAGTGCGGTCATTTCATCAGCATCTAGATCGGGATCTGCAAATTTGTCGCTGATTTCGTTGAAGCGGTTCAACATGGCCATTGCTTCGCCAACTCCCTCTTCCACGTTGCCACGAACGTTTTTCTGGGGGTCTAGCTTTGGTTCCTGAGACAAATAACCGACTTTAATACCTGGCAAAGGACGCGCCTCACCCACGATGTCGTCATCCATGCCTGCCATGATTTTGAGCAGCGTAGATTTACCTGCACCATTTAAACCCAAAACACCGATTTTGGCGCCGGGATAGAATGAAAGCCAAATATTTTTAAGGATTTCACGTTTTGGCGGGACGATCTTGCCCACACCCTGCATTGTATAAATGTATTGTGCCATGATGATTCTTTTTTAATTGAAATAATGAGGGGTGTATTATGGGCTAAATCGGGGGCTAGGCCAACCGTTATGTGGCATTTTTTGTTGTCGGCGTAGCAAGATTTATGCTGTGAAAGTAGCTATAGCTACTTTCGCTGCCTTGAAGGGCAACCCACACTTGCCAACGCCACTAACTCGCCTGCTGCTCTTCACCCACCAAATGGATAAAGACCTCTTCCATGCTCGTATCAACATGACGCCAGCTAAACTGAGGATACTGCTCCACTACGGCTTCCAATGTCGCTTTATCCAACCCTGAAATTCTCACATCATTACCCCAACGCACGACTTGATCCACCCCAGGCTGCCCTTTAAGCTCAGCCGCCAGATCAGCCAGCCCTTCTCCACTCGCCATCCATGTGGTCAAACCGACTTTATGGATAATCTCAGGGATGGTGCCATTCGCTAACATATGACCATAGACAATGTAGGCTAAACGATTACAGCGCTCGGCTTCATCCATGTAGTGCGTCGTCACTAAAGAAGAAATACCTTTCGTAGTTAAATGTGCAATGTAATCCCAAAAATCACGCCTGGCTTTTGGATCAACACCGGCCGTCGGCTCATCTAACAATAATAATTTCGGATCATGAATCATCGCTGATGCTAAAGACAATCGCTGCTTCCACCCGCCTGACAACTTGCCTGCTAACATATTTTTATAAACATCTAACCCAAGATCCGCCATGATATCGGTAACACGTCTAGCATAATCATGCTCTTCATAAGCACGGGCAACAAACTCAAGATTTTCTTTGACGGTCAAATCTGCATATAAACTAAATTGCTGCGGCACATACCCCATCAAATATTTAATCATGCGTGAATCTTTGATGATGTCGTAACCTAAACATTGGCCTTCACCAGAATCAGGCGTCATTAAGCCGCATAACATGCGTATGGTTGTTGTCTTGCCGCTACCGTTGGGGCCTAAAAAACCAAAAATTTCCCCTGCTTTTACTTTCAGCGAAACATCAACAACAGCAGGCCTGCCACCAAAGCTTTTACATAAATTTTTGACATCAATAATATATTCATTGTTAGTCATGGAAATGATACGTCGTCGTCACAGGTTGGCCAGGGTGTAAATGAATGGCATCTTGTTTTGCAAATTCTGCCTCTATGCGATAAACCAATTTGTCACTGGTCTCAGTGCTGTAGATAACAGGCGGCGTATATTCAGCTGTCGGTGAAATAAAACTAACGCGACCGTCATAAGGCTTTTGACAACCATCGCACTTCACTGACACTTTATCACCTAAATGCAAATGACCTAGACTAGGCTCATTCACGTAAAAAATAGCTTTTATGTCTGCAGGAGCAAGCAAAGATAAGATAGGCTTATTAGCAACGGTATACTCACCCAAGCGATAATACGTATCGAACACTAAAGCATCCACCGGTGCCGTTATTAATTTTTGTTCTTTCTGCCATTTAGATTGTGCAAGCTGCGCCTTCAATGAGGCAATATTTGAACTTTGCTGCGATAACTGTGCAGTTAATGCATCATAGTTGGCCTTAGCACTATCCAGCAGAGATTGTTGAACAGCATTTTTACGTACTAAGATTTTATTACGCTCATATGTTAATTTTGCAAAATCAAGATTTGCGCTAATGGCATCTCGAGCGGCGACTGCTTGATTGTAATTTTCAACAGCTGCTTGATAAGCATCACTTTCTGGCTGCTCTTCTAATAAAAACAAGGGTTGCCCTTGCTTTACTTGTGTTCCACGCGCCACTAATAATTTTTTTAATACACCAGACACACTGGTTGCCATATAGGTATAACGCCCTTCTATATAGCCTTGTGCATCGGCAGACAATTCACGCGAACAGCCTGCGAGGACTGATATGAGAGTCATAAAAACAATCGTTATTTGCTTGTTTATCATCCTTGCCCTCACTGTACAGATTGGATTTTATCCATTCAACCTATTGAAAATACTATAGCTCTTTTTTTCGCAGCTGACACTAATATTCGAGTATAATAAAGATTGCAAAGGAATATTTGCTGTATTCGGTCTAGAGAGGCTTAAATGGTCAGCTTACCGGGATATAAAATCATAGCGCAAATTGATTCTAATACAAAAACCAGTATTTACCATGGTTTGCGTAGAAAGGATAATGTGCCTGTTATTTTAAAAGTATTGAATGCTGAATACCCTCTGATCGAAGATATCTCGCAATTAAAGCACGAATTTAATCTCATCAAAAAAATCAATATTCCAGGCGTGATAAAAGCTTATAGCTTAGATAAAGTAGGCTATAGCTACGTGCTCGTATTAGAAGATATTCCTGACAGCGCGACACTTAGCCATATGATTCCCAAAATGAATGAGGAAGCGGGAAATAAAATATCACCTAAAATTGATATGTTTCTACAGTTAGCACTACCGCTTGCTCGCACCCTCTATGAATTGCATTCACAAAATATTATTCACAAAGATATTAAACCAGCCAACATCATTGTGACACACGATTTAAACCAAATTAAAATCATCGACTTTGGTATTTCGACACAGTTGTCGCATGAAAATCAACAAATTGTGAGTCCCGAAGGCTTAGAGGGCACACTTGCTTACATGTCACCAGAACAAACAACACGTATGAATCATTCTGTGGATCATCGTACTGATTTATATTCGTTGGGTGTCACATTTTATGAAATCATAACGGGACAACTACCCTTTCATGCACAAGATGCGATGGAATGGGTGCACTCTCATATTGCTAAACAACCAAAAGCACCAAAAGAAGTCAATCCAGACATCCCCGATGTCATTTCTAACATCATCATGAAGCTCTTAGCAAAAAAACCTGAGGATAGATATTCAACTGCCAATGGATTAGTCGCTGACTTGGAACGATTTGCTGATGCATGGAAACAAAATCAAGAAATAATTGATTTTCCTCTCGGAGAGAAAGATCATACGGGCCGCTTACAGATCCCGCAAAAGCTTTATGGCCGCGAAGCAGAAGTTGACGATTTAATGGCAACCTTTTCCAGAATAAGCCATGGCTCACGAGAATTGTTACTCGTTTATGGTTACCCGGGCATTGGTAAAACCGCATTGATCAATGAAATACACAAACCCATCATTAAACAGCATGGCTATTTTACATCAGGTAAATTTGAACAATTCCAACAGAAAATTCCTTATTTTGGTTTAATTCAAGCTTTCAAAAAATTAATTCAACAATTGCTGACTGAAAATCAAACGCAGATAGAATTGTGGCGAGATAAACTCCTAAAATCACTCGGCTCTAACGGACAAATATTAATTGACGTCATTCCTGAGGTGGAATGGTTAATCGGAAAACAACCATCAGTCCCTGCTTTGCCCCCTTCAGAAGCACGCAACCGATTCGAATTAGTTTTCTTTGATTTTGTGCAAGCATTTGCAAGAGTTGAGCACCCCACCGTTATTTTCTTAGATGACATGCAGTGGGCAGATTTAGCCTCACTCGATTTAATTAAAAAATTATTAAAAGATGACAGCTTAAAATATTTCTTATTAATTGGCGTTTATCGCGACAATGAAACTTTACCCGGTCACCCGCTGCTAGATATGATTGATGATCTAAGCAAAGTGCATGTCCCTATGGGTAAAATCCAAATCAAACCACTGATGCTAGATAGCATTAAAGAATTAGTCAATGACACACTTAATACGCATTTAGATGTCACCCCACTAGCCGAATTAATTTTGGATAAAACGGGCGGCAATCCATTTTTTGTTAATACTTTTTTAACCATGTTATATGAAGATGAATACCTAATATTTGATAATAAAAACAGTGAATGGATCTGGGACATTAATGCATTAAAAGCCCTGACTGTTACTGACAATGTGGTTGATTTAGTTATTAACAAAATTGAAAAATTGCCTAAACAATCCCAAGAATTACTGCAAATGGCCGCCTGCATTGGTAACCAATTTGACTTAAAAACATTAGCCAGCATTTACGGTAAATCATTAGAAGAAACGGCTAATGATTTATGGCCTAATTTAGAAACCAACTTAATTATTCCGCTATCTGATGGGTATAAATTAATTATTGCTGACCCTGATTATGCATCTGGTCAAAAGCCCATTTTATATCGTTTCTCACATGATCGCATTCAACAATCCGCAGCGACTATGCTATCTGCTGATCAACTCAGTAAAATCAATCTAAAACTAGGTCGTTTAATGCTTGCCAATAGCTCCCCTGAAGAACTGAATGAACGATTATTTGAAATCACCAATCACTTTAATGAGAGTCTTCCTTTATTAACCAGTGACAATGAACGCCTTGAAATTGCCAAATTGAACTTTAGGGCAGGCGAAAAAGCCAAAACATCGATTGCCTATGAATCAGCCGCTCTTTATTACGAGCGAACGATTCAATTGCTAGGCGACAATGCCTGGGAAAATCATTATCAAATGATGCTCGATTGCCACCTTGGCTACGCAGAGTCAATTCACTTAATGGGGCGATTTGATGAAGCAGATAAGCAATTTGATATTTTAATTAATCGCGCTAAAACCAGATTAGATAAAGCACGCATTATCATGTTACAAACACTCTCCTACGCCGTCCAATCCAAGCTCGAAGAAGCTGTTGATTCAGGTTTGCGGGGACTTGCAGCACTAGGTATGCCGGCTAAAAGACACCCTAGTGGATTACATGTATTTATAGAAATCATAAAAACCTATTTAGCTGTCAGAAAACTAAGCATCAACGATATGCTACGCATTCCGGCCTTAACTGATCCTGAAAAAATTCTGTATGTTGATTTTATTGAGCGGGTTTGTACCTCTGCCTATCTATGTGACCCTAATTTGCTGGCGCTCTTGGGTTTAAAAAACTTACGCTATTGCTTAAAACATGGTTACACCGCTGCCTCCTCTACTAATTATCTTATTTATAGCATGATCTTGGTAGCGGGCTTCCATCGCTATGAAACCGGACATGAATTCTCCAAGCTCGCCTTACAAGTCGCAGATAAATTCGATGACTTCCGTATTCGTAGTATGATTTATTTTACTAGTGATGTCTTAGTCTTCCCTTGGAAAGAACCGTATCGTGATTGCTTTGTCAGAATTAATAAAGCATATCATTTTAGCCGCCAAGCGGGTGACTTACTCTATAGCAGCTACGCGGCTGCTATTATACCGCAAATGATGTTAGTGCAAGGCGATGAGCTGTCAGAAATTGAAAAACGCTTAAAAGTCGTTTCCGTTATTCCGGAATTCACTAAACATTTAGATTCCCTTGGCAGCATCAAAACCTTTGAACGCTTGCTGCCGGTGCTTAAAGCTGAAAAACCGAAAGAGTACTTTGATGTTAGAGTATCAGAATTTTTTGAAAATAAGATTCCATTTACACATCCCGTCACCTATGGATCCGCTGGTATATTGTGCCTGATTGGTACTTATTTATTAGAAGATTGGGACGCAGCACTTGAGATTATCGAACGCATTAAACCACATATTACCGCACCTTACATGGTACCTTTATTCATGTCTGCTGAATATTATTTCTTCTCAGCGTTGGTCTATTTAAACTGCTTTCAAAAAGCAAGCTTCTGGAAAAAACTCAAATATAAAAGACACATTAAACAGAGCTTAAGCAAATTTAAAACCTGGTCCACCCATTGCCCTGCCAACTTTGAAGCAAAATATAAATTATTGCTCGGTAGCTGGCAGTATATTACGGGTGACTCGAATCATGCATTAACCTCATTCGATCAATCTATCGTGGCTGCGCGCGAATACGGCTTAACGATGATAGAAGCGATTGCTAATGAATTTGTCGGTAGACTTTATTATTATAACGGCCAACCTAGACACGCAAAACTATATTTGCAAGAAGCCGTTTTAGTTTATGAACGCTGGGGTGGCATTATTAAATTAAAACTAATCTCAGAGCAGTATCCTGAGGTTACCGTTAAATTAGATAAAGCACGACGCGGCGATAAATCTAGCTACACCAGCACTAACACCTCTTTGACTAAAGATGCTGCATTAGACTTTTCATCTATTATCAAATCTGTCCAAAGCATCTCTAGTAAAGTTGTCTTAGACGACTTATTACTATCTTTGATTAAAATAGCTATGGAAAATGCTGGCGCCAATCGCTCCCTCTTGCTGCTTAAACAAAACGAAAAATTTATGATCGCTGCAAAATGTGACTCTGCCGATGCTAATCCAGAAATTGTCAAAAACCTGCCTGTTGAAGATTACCCCGATGTTAGCTTATCTATCATCAAACAGGTTCAACGCAATAAAGAAGCGGTTGTATTAAATGATGCAGCACGCGAAGGCATCTTCACTGAAGATCCTTATATTATCCGCAAACAACCGGCATCCATTTTGTGCTTCCCCGTCATGCACCAAGGCGAAATCCTTTGCATTCTTTATTTAGAAAACAATCTAACTGCTGGCGCATTTTCTGCTGCAAGATTGGATGTATTACAACTTATCTCCGGCCAAGCGGCTATTTCATTGTTGAATTCTCAAATTTATACCGCCCTAGACAGATTTGTACCTCATGAATTCTTAGATATGCTAGGTAAGCAAAGCATTATTGATGTTCGTATTGGTGATAATATTCAAAAAGAAATGACCGTTCTTTTCTGCGATATCCGTGGATTTACGTCTTTATCCGAAAAAATATCACCCGAAGAGAATTTTAAATTTATTAATGAATATTTAAGCTATATGGGACCCTGCATTACTGAGCATGGCGGCTTTATTGATAAATTTATCGGGGATGGCATCATGGCCTTATTCCCTATCAATACAGATCCCGTACAAGCAGCCATTGATATGATCAGTTTGCTTGATAAATACAACGAGAACTCTGTTTATTTAAAACAAAATAACTTAAGTATCCAAATTGGTATTGGCTTAAATAGTGGACTATTGATGCTAGGAACCGTTGGTGGTGAGCGCCGTATGGATGCGACGGTTATTTCTGATGCGGTTAATACCGCTTCTCGCGTGCAAGATTTAACGAAAATTTATGGGGTGCCTTGTATTATCACGGAAGAAACTTATAACCGCTTGTCATCACCTGAATACTATCATTTAAGAAAGATCGATAATGTATTGGTAAAAGGGAAAACAAAGCTGCTAACTATTTATGAAGTTTATGATGTTGACGAAGAAAATATTATCGCCTTGAAAGAAGAAACCTTAAATGATTTCTCTGCGGCTGTTGAACTTTATTATGAGAAAAAATTTGAAGATGCATTAGATTTATTCCAAAAAGTGTTAGCCATTAATCCGCATGATACGGTTGCTGCTTTATATGTAACGCGTTGTAATCAAGATACGCAGTCTTAGATTCGTCTTCGTCTTAGATTCGTCTTCGTCTTATATTCCCCGCATGCCGCTGCTAGGGAGTAGAGGTTGTTTTGTAGCGACTTCATTGCCAGGATGGCAATGTAAGCGACACGGATGTCGCGCTTGGAGCGAAAAAACAACCTCTACCACCTCGTATTAGCTTGCAGGGAACTTAAGAAGAAACACCCCACCAATCAAACCTCGTTGAAAAATAATGTATTCTATACAAAACATCGCATATACTAACCTGAATATAGCCAACGCTATACCTCACTAACATGGATTGTTACCAGGAGAGGCAACATGCAGAAATCACCAAAATGGATTTTAAAAGCTAGCACATCAATTATCCTATTAAGCTTATCAAGCTACACCCTAGCTTCTGGTATCCGTCTTGGCCTAGATAGTGCAGCAGATATGGGTAACCAATTCGCAGGTAGCGCAGCACTTGCAGGCGACGCTAGTACGAACTACTACAACCCAGCAGCAATGACTGTTTTAAACCAACAACAACTTGTGGGTTCTGCCATTGGCGTTATTCCTAGAATTCAATTTAAAGGCACAGTAACTAGCCCAGGCGCTGGTCTCCCACCTTTTCTTCCAGCGAATCCTACGAGCGAAACAAGCAGCACAACATCCACATTGAAAGGCGTCATTCCCGCTTTCCATTATATGATTCCACTTAACGAAAAATGGCGCGCAGGTATGACGATTAATACGCCGTTTGGTTTAGGGTTAAATTACGGTAAAGACTCCGTACTTCGTTATACAACGATTACCGCTATTGATCGCTCTTTCAATCTCGGTCCAAGCCTTGCATATCGAATTAATGAACATTGGTCTATTGGTGGCGGCCCTGATTTCCAATACTTTAGCGTTTATAGTTATTCAAAAGTGAACACTCAATTCATCACAGCCAATGATTCTGACCAAAAGAACTTTGCAAACGGCTGGGGTTATGGTGCTCATATTGGTGGTCTCTATGAAATCAACAAAGGCAGCCGTATTGGTTTAGCTTATCACTCACAAATTGTGCACCATCTTTCTGGCAAGAGCATGTTCAATCTTAACAATCTCAATCCAGGATTGGCGCCTTTCCTTCCAAGCAATCTAACATCAGAAAGCTTGAGAATTAACATCACCCTCCCGGCTTTTACAACACTTAGTGCTTACCACGAAATTAATCATTTATGGGCTGTTATGGCGACGGCTGAATTTACTCAGTGGAACTCGCTACGCACAATTCATGCATTTGGTGCCATCTCACCTAATGGGGTAGTGGATGCCGCAGAAAATGAATATTTCCATAACACCTGGCGCTTATCAGGTGCCGTTAACTACAAGGCAAATGACCAATGGTTGTTACGCGCTGGTGCAGGCTTCGATGAAATAGCAACTAACAATACTGACAGAACAGCCTATATCCCTGATTCTCAACGTGTTAACGTTTCAGTCGGTACACGCTACGACATCAACAAGCAAGCTGCCTTAGATCTTGCATATAGTCATTCTTTTGGTAAAAAAGCTTGGATTAATCATCAAGATGGCAATACCGGCGTGACTGAAAATGGCTTTACCAGCACTCAAGCGGATGTAATCGGTGTACAATTATTATGGAACATCGTGTAATTCCTACCTAAGGTAGGCATACGATCTTTCATCTATCCGTTTTCCGCCCTTTCGGGCGGAAAGACATCTATTGGAGGACGTGGTTATGTCTATAAAACAATGGCTTGTTTCATTAACTGCACTCGTTACCCTTACTTTCCTACCTCTCACCGCAGCATTGGCTCAAGGCTCCCCAGTTGGTTCTTGGCGTACCTACGACTTAAGCCGCACGCCTAGAAGCATTGTGCAGATCTATCCATCGGGCAATCAGCTGCAAGGGCAAATTGTTAAGATTCTCCCCACCAAAGGCGGCACCCCTAAAGATCTTTGCACAGCGTGCAAAGGATCAGCCCAAAACAAGCCAAAACAAGGCATGGTGATTATATGGGGCTTAACCAGAGAAGGTGACAAATGGGTAAATGGTACGATTCTTGATACCGATAGCGGCAAAACCTATCGCTGCCAAGTATCAACCTCCCCTGATGGCCGTACGTTGTATCTACATGCTTATGTCGGCACACCATTATTTGGTAAAACCGTTAACTGGGAGCGTGCTAGATGATTCTAGTTACTGGGGCTTGTGGTAATACCGCCCGATACGTTGTTGCTAAGTTACTAGAAGAAGGTTTGGATGTGGTGGGCATTGATATACGCAATGCCCACACATTAAAAATTGCAGCCCTTTTAAGTCGCCTCACTTATAAAGGCAAATTTCACATGGTTTGGGGTAACTTAACTAAACCCAAAGATCTCGAAGCTATTTTTAAATCCTACGAATTAACCGGTATTGCGCATTTAGCTTTTATTATTCCACCGCAATCTGAATTTCACCCGGAGCAAGCTTATAAAGTAAATGTCGGCAGCACGCGCACACTCATTAAATTAACTGAACTATATGCACCAACGATTCCATTTGTGTTCTCATCATCAACCACCGTATTTGGTGATGCATCACCCAATGAAATTTATCTCACCCCTGCACACCCTGTAAAAGCCACCAGCAATTACACGGCTAACAAAATAGAATGTGAATTATTACTCAAAGAATCCAGCTTAGATTGGCGCATTTTACGCTATTCAGTGATTATGAATCCCACTTTTGTTCCTAATAAGGAATTAATTAAGTTTGGCTTTCAAATTGCTTTAAATACACGTGTTGAGCCTGTGCATGTAAAAGATTTAGCGGTTGCTACTTACCATGCATTAGTAAAGAAAGAAGCATCGCATAAGATATTTATAATTGCGGGCGGCAAGACTAATCAAATTACCTATAAAGAATATATTACCAAGGTATTAACCGGTAGCTTAGGTAAGCTGAATTCAGAAGATGTGCCTTGGGAACGATTTATTGAAAAGCCCTATTATCTGAATTGGTATGACACCACTGAATCACAAGAGATACTGCAATTTCAAACGAGAACAGTCGATGATTTGGTGATCGATATGCAAGCATTGATCCCTGGATGGAAAAAGTTTTTCATTGCTCGTTTGCAAAAATTAATTTTGACACGATTTTTGCTGCCAAAATAATTAAACTTAAAACTCAAATATCTGACCTCTTTTTACAAACCCTAAAAACCCATACGCTTTTGCATCAGGCAATTCACCAGGGTTGTAATGATAAAGCCACATTTTTGATTTGATTGATTCATCCAAGGTAACCAAATCTTTAAAGTGTGCATGCACACCACTAGCCACTGCTGTTGTTTCGCAATCATGAAAGATAACATCGACATCACGATAAATATCTCTTAACTGACTAGGCGCAAACTGGGTATCAGTGGTAATAAAAATTTTGGTGCCATTGATTGTAAATATCAATCCATAGCTAGGCATGAAAACGAAATTAGCAACGATATGCACGGTTTGAACTGTTTGGAATTGAACATCGTTCCAAATAAAGGAACCATCATTCTCAACTTCATGCACTTTAAAAAAGCTATCAAGAGTGGCTTTAATGCCTTGGATAGTTGATAAACCACCAGATAGGGTATTATCCCAGAGGTTTTTGATAATCGAACGATTGGCGTATAAGCTTGGCCTATCGGCAGAAGGGTCAAATTTGGTGGTTAAGGCTAACCATTCAAGCCCGCCGGCATGATCTGCGTGTAGATGGCTGATATAAACGCTAGAAATATCTTTGTAGCAATAACCAAGATCGGTTAAGGCGTGTCTTGCATCCGAGCCGCAATCAATGAGAAGTTTTTCATTATTCTCTTCATCTATCAACAACATATTGGAATTATAGTTGCCGCAATGGGATGTAAATGCCGATCCTGCTCCAATAAATATTAACTTCAATTTCAACCTCCTGTTGAACGATCGGCTACACTAGCATTGCTCAGTATATTAAATTATAGATATTTTATACATTTAGCGCAATTAAGTTGTTTAGGTTTAGTCCAACGTCTGCCTGTATCGCTTCATGGCCAAAAACAGCATTACAAACATAAATAGCAAAATAGGCCATAAATCAGGCCAAACCTCGCGCCACCCTATCCCCTTCAACATAATCCCACGCACAATATGATTAAAGTGGGTCAAAGGCAGTGCACTACCTATCCACTGCGCCCAAGCAGGCATACCAAAGAAAGGGAAAGCAAAACCAGACAGCAGTAACGATGGCAGGAAAAAGAAGGTAGAAAGTTGACTTGCCTCAAGCTGGGTCTTTGCTAGGGTTGACATCATGATCCCAACAAACAAGTTTGCTAAAATAAAGGGGAAGGTTGTCAGTAATAACAACGTAACACTGCCTTTAATAGGGATACCAAAAAAGAAAATAGAGATAACGACCACAATAATGGTTTGAGCATAGCCTACCAAAATAAAAGGACCCGCCTTACCAATAATCACTTCTGACGGCAATAAGGGCATGGTTAGCAAACTTTCCATCGTACCGCGCTCTTGTTCACGGGTAAGCGCCATGGAAGCCACCATGACGAAAGTCATGGTTAATACCAAACCCAATAACCCTGGCACAATATTGTAAGACGTAACCGCACTAGGATTATATTTGGTATGAATACGTAATTCTGCTGGACCCTTGGTGGGATTTAGATCGGCTAATGGCCCAATCAAATCATACTGGAATAAATTCGTCATCAGTGTATTGGATGCAGAAACAGCATACGCCACCGATACGGGATCTGTTCCGTCCACTTCAAGCAATGCAGCGGGATACTCGCCGCGCACCAATTTCCGAGAAAAATCAGGCGGGATATTTAAGGTAAATAATACCCGATTAGTTGCCATTAATTCATGAGCCTGCTGCTCAGTCTTTGGGAGGTAGTTAAATTTAAAATACTGCGTGTTTTCGAGTTGATGAACGAGCGTTCGGGAAAAAGGGCCGTCATCCGAATTAATCAAGGCACTAGGTAAATACTTAGGATTGGTATTAATCGCCATACCAAACAAAACCAATTGCACTAATGGCAGGCCAATAATCAAAGCAAAGGTTGAATGATCACGCTTTAATTGAGTGAATTCTTTAATGATGAGCGCCCAGAGGCGGAAAAAAGAAAAACCTTGGGTCATGGGCTCTCTCCGTTAGAGCGATCAATGCACATCCTTCCTTTAAGATACACTAGATTTTGCTTGAAACCCACACCAAACCATTGGACAAAAATGATAGCTGCCCAATAACTAATAGATTTTATTAGCATTATGTCATAAAAAACCACCTTTATGCTGCATATAGTACACATATGGTACAATAAAACTTATCTAGCTTTTATAAAAATAAAACCGAATCGAGGAGTTATTAATGCTTAGCTCTCATCAACTAAATTCATCTCAACGCGCAGCATTGTTTAAAAAAATTTATATGTTAGCCAAAGAAAAAAACAAAGCCGTTTTAGCAGCAATGGTTGCTGATGGCCTAGGGATTTCTTATCAAAATTCTACTGTCATTGAGTTATTAGCAAAAGAAGGCGATGTCGAATCTGTTGAATTTTTAATAAGTGAATTTCATCAAAGTTTAAATGCAGCGGTGCTGGGATATGCGTCCGGCGGTTATGAGATGGAAATGAATCGTTTGATTGCAAGAGGCGCAAATATTGATGAGGCCGTACTAGGATGTGCACGCCGAAACGATTATTTGACCGTGGAAACATTATTACAACAAGACGCGAGTGAAGAAAAGGCACTAATTGGTTTTGCTGAATGTGGTGAAGTAGCTAAAATTCAAGAGTTCTTAACGAGTGGCGTGGATCCTACTTATGCAGGGATAGGCTATGTAGTATCTGGGCAAGTAGAAGCAGCAATGGAATTAGTCGAGCAGCATAGCGTGGATTTAGCTGCGATGGTGTGTATTTTAGCAAAATGTGGGTTTGAATCCGAGATAAATAAGCTCGTTAATAATGATCGCGATCTTTTGCAATGGGCTGTTTTTGGCTATGCGCAAGGAGGCTATGAAGAAAAAGTAAATGAATGTTTTAAACGAGAATTAAATTCCTCAGAAGAGCTCGCCTTACAGGCTAAAGCTGCTAGTGGATATGCAATGGATGGTTTTGCTCACGGCTTTAAGCCTTTGCTTGCTCAAGTCTCTTCAATTAAACCAATCGTTATTATGCATTGCGGTATAAGCGGGCATGTTGATTTATTGCTGCAATTAGCAGTGAACCAGCGTGAAAAAGATAATGCGGGTCGTTTCTTAACAAATAAGAAGCACATGTGGGCAATTGAAATTTTATTAAAAAATGGATTAAATACAAAATCTGTATTAGATGGTTACCTTAAAAACAAATACATTCGTGAAGCCAATCGTTTTATGCAAGATTTACCACCTGAAGAAATCTTAAGATTATGTAAAAAATTTGGATGCTTGGATGAAAAAAATATTCTTAAAACACTCGTTAATATCGAAGATAGAAAAATAAGAAAAGTACTTGCTACAGCAGCTCAACATGATAAGCCTATTTTATGCGCTAAACAGCTCCTTCTTAAAGCTGACGGTATTAATGAGCTCATGCAAAAACACAGCATAACCTATAAACAAGCACTTGCTTATTTGTCGCCCGCTGTGAATCATTGGATTTTTAAAGGGCAAGACTGGGTGCGCGCTGGTTTGCCTATTGAATTGTACTTAGGAGTTATTTGCACACTCACAGGTTGCTCGCGAAAAGATGCGATTCAAATTGTTGATGTAGCGAATGAACGGTTGAGAGAAAGAGTCGTAAATGAGATTAAAGGCATATTTCTTCCCATGTTTAGAAAAAAAGAAATAACAAATAAAATAAAAATTGCCGATGAGCATTTCGAACAACGAGCGATTCGGTTTGGCTCAAAAAGATATGACAAATCTTAGCGGATGATCGATCAGTAAACCATTGCTATCATCCCGAACGTAGCACTACGTTCGGAATGGCACTTTTTATCAAATCACTTTCGTATCTCTTACAGCATCGATAATTGCTCGTTGAACAACCTCCGCAGCTAACGCCCCTACTGATAAAACAGACGCTTGTACATCACCCATCGATACAGCAAACACAATATCACCATCGTAATCTGTAAAAACAGGTGAAATAGCTCTTGCCATGCCAGCCACCCCCATCTTAGCAATACGCTTTAATTCCGATTTAGTAAAAGCAGCATTCGTGAAGACAGATACTAATGTCGTATGTGCACTTTGGTTAATTAACAGTGCTTCGCCTTGGCCTGATAATAAAAACGCTGTGCAATCCATAAAACGTCCAGCATCATCTTTGGCGCCTGCGATAATCTCACCTGCTGCATTACATACATCACCAACAGCATTAACGACCGCATAAGCTAATACGGTTAAACCACTAGGCAATGTTATTTCTGCACGACCTATGCCGCTAGTCATATGATGAGCGTTAGGGATGACTTTACCAACCGTTGCGCCCGTTCCTGCACCAATAGCGCCAGATTCCATATTATCGTCACTAGCCAATACGCAGGCTTGATAAGCATCATCTGCGGTCGGTGGCATAGCCAAACCATAAGCTAAATCATAAATAGCGGCTGCAGGAACAATAGGCACCACACCACCATGCGGTAATGCCAAGCCCACCCCCGCTTCTTTTAAAAACCGCATGACACCTTCTGCCGCAAATAAGCCAAAGGCGCTGCCGCCAAATAACACTAAACCATGCAAAACAGACACACTGGCTTCAGGGTCTAGGGTCGCTAATTCGTGAGTAGCGGGTGCGGCTCCGCATAATACGTAAGCGCCAGTGGCTGGCTTATTGAATAAGAAAACAGAGACACCAGTGCTATTTTCAAGATGGGTATAATGGCCTACTTTTAATCCTTTCATATAAATCCTTTATCCAATATATAGCCCGGCTGACCGAACCCGGGTCCGCAAACCTAAAAGCTCCCGGGTTCCCTGCAGTCACCCAAGCTACATTTATATGCTCCAGCAAAACTAAATGTTATTATACAGCATCTATTTAATACAGGTTGAACTCATGCTAACGCTCACCACTACTCAACTAGCAGCGATTTTAGGCTTAACTGAGCCTAAATTAAGCGTTTCTTGCGAAGGTGTCAGCATCGATACCCGCACTTTGCAGCCCGGTAATCTCTTTATTGCGATCACTGGCAGCCGAGTAGACGGCCATGAGTTTTTGCAAACCGCCTATGAAAAAGACGCTTCCGCTGCGATTGTCAGCCACCCTGTAGACGTCCCTATTTTACAATTAGTCGTTGATGACACGATAGACGCCTTAGGCAAAATAGGTGCTGCCTGGCGCGATCAATTCAATATTCCTATTTTAGCAGTGACCGGCAGCAATGGTAAAACCACCTTAAAAAACATGATGGCCAGTATCTTACGCGCTGCTTGTCAAAACGATCATGAAGTATTAGCCACGCAGGGTAACTTTAATAATCATTTAGGCTTACCACTGACACTCCCTCGATTAAACGCACAACATAAATATGCTGTCATTGAAATGGGCATGAACCATTTCGGTGAAATCGCCTACCTCACCAAATTAACGCGCCCCCAAGTGGCGGTTATCACCAATGCTGCCGCCGCCCATTTGGAAGGCGTTGGCGATGTTGCTGGTGTGGCAAGGGCTAAGGCTGAAATTTTTCAAGGTTTAGCAGAAAATGGTATCGGGGTCATTAACCGTGACGATGCTTTTTATCCTTTTTGGAGAGAGCAAATTGGCAAACAAGGTTATTTAACATTCGGCTTCCATCCGGATGCCGATATAAATGCAAAGTTTGAGGAAGCCACCAATGCCCAATCGATTTTAATTCATACGCCGCAAGGCAGCATGAATGTTAATCTGCCGCTACTAGGTCGACATAATGTCTTAAATGCGTTAGCTGCTACCGCCGCCACGTTGGCAACCGGCATTCCACTAACAGCCATCAAACAAGGGTTAGAAAATGCTCACCCTGCACCGGGTCGCTTACAGCTGCATACCTTAGCAAATGGCGTCAACGTCATAGATGACACCTATAATGCTAACCCATTCTCCCTCCAAGCGGCCGTCGATACCTTAGCAACCTTCGCTGGCAAAAAGATTTTAGTGTTAGGTGATATGCGCGAACTAGGTGATGAAGCTCCCATGCTGCATCAACAGGCGGGTGAGAGAATACGTGATGCTGGTATCGATTTTCTGTTCACTTACGGAGATCTGAGCGAAAAAGCATCACAAGCCTTCGGAAAAAATGCTTTTCACTTTGCTGAACAAGAAAAATTAATCACTGCCTTGCAGCCCCTACTACACAACACCACCACTATTCTGGTAAAAGGGTCACGCTCCATGCAAATGGAAAAGGTTATTGCGGGGTTAGTTCAATAAAAAATCAGTCTCTGTCATCCAGAGCGTAGCGAAGGATCTCCATCTATAGAGACAGCTGTAATAGATGGAGATCCCTCACTGCGTTCGGGATGACAATAGCGAGATTGGCGATAACAGGCCAGAAGCCCAACTGCTACAAAAAAATAATTCAGGTATAATAAAAAGTTCATGCGAGAGGAGAAAGCACATGTCGGTTAAAACCCCTATTACGGTTGCCTTCGGCGATGGTATCGGACCTGAAATCATGCAGGCCACCCTAGATATCCTAGCTGCTGCCAAGGCCAATATTGCACCAGAAATAATCGAAGTTGGTGAAAAAGTTTATTTACAAGGCAACACGACCGGGATACCCGACGAAGCCTGGGCTTCTCTCAAGCGCACGAATGTTTTATTAAAAGCCCCTATTACCACACCCCAAGGCGGCGGCTACAAAAGCTTAAACGTCACCCTTCGTAAAACATTAGGCCTGTTTGCCAATGTACGTCCTTGTGTGTCATACGCGCCTTTCGTACCGACTAGCTGCCCTTGCATTGATCTAGTCATCGTGCGCGAAAATGAAGAAGATTTATATTCAGGCATTGAACATCGTCAAACAGACGAAGTCTATCAATGTTTAAAATTAGTTAGCCGTCCTGGTTGCGAACAAATTGTTCGTTATGCATTTGAATATGCGAAAAAGTTTAATCGCAAAAAAGTCACTTGCATGACCAAAGACAACATCATGAAAATGACTGATGGGTTATTTCATAAAGTATTTAATGAAATAGCGGCAGAGTACCCTGACATTGCCAATGACCATATGATTATTGATATCGGCACGGCGATGCTCGCTTGCCAGCCTGAACGGTTTGATGTGATTGTCACACTCAACCTATACGGCGATATTATCTCAGATGTTGCAGCACAAGTGGCCGGTTCAGTAGGACTCGCAGGCTCTGCTAATATCGGCAAAAAAGTAGCGATGTTTGAAGCCATCCACGGATCAGCGCCTGATATCTCAGGTAAGAATATTGCAAATCCTTCAGGCTTATTAAACGCAGCAATTCAAATGCTAGTTCATATCAACCAACCAACCACAGCAACATTAATCGAAAATGCTTGGTTGAAAACAATTGAAGACGGCATACATACGGCTGATATCTATTCGCCGCAACGCAGCAAACAAAAAGTGGGTACCAAAGAATTTGCGCAGGCCGTCATTGAACGTTTAGGACTAACGCCTGAATATTTTAAAGCCGCGGATTACAAACTAGACACCAACAACAAAATTAACTGTCAATCAGATAGCAAAACGACTATCTCCAAAAAAGAATTAGTCGGTGTTGATATCTTCCTTGATAATGCAACCGACATTCCAGCAAAACAACTGGCTGAAAAGTTATCTGCCATTAGCGAGAAACTCCAATTAATTACCATTAACAGCCGCGGCTTAAAAATTTGGCCAAATAGTACGATTGACGACCCTTATCTTCGTCATTGCTGCTGTCGTTTTCAATCCGCTAAAGATGTGAAAGCGTTAACAGCGATTCAGCATACTGACATTATTAAGTTGCTAGATGAGTTAAATGAATTTGGGTTAGATGTGATTAAAACTGAAAATTTATATACGTTTGATGGTCAGCTAGGGTTTACGTTGGCGGCTGGGCAGTAGGTTATAGGAAGTGGGTTGCCCTTCGAGGAGGCGCGTAGCGC
>JBAQCP010000257.1:0-7888 GCA_049294295.1 Gammaproteobacteria bacterium
GGATGGCGATGTAAGCGACATGGATGTCGCGCTTGGAGCGAAAAAACAACTTCCTTCACCTCGGCAGCTTGCGGGGAACTTACAACTTACATAAACAATACTTATCTGTTTTTCCCAACTAACAACTTATCCAATTGAATAGCATCCTTATGCACAAGAAACGCCACTGACGAATCTGCATTTTCAACTTTGAAGCAAGTCACATCTTTTTTCACTTTGAAAAAACCAATACCTGCACTCTGTTCATTCGCTAGCTGTTTGATTTTTTCCCATTCCGATGCTTTCTTGTGCGCTTCCGCAGGAAAGATAAAAACACTCTGTGCAATAGATGATTGTTTAGTCAGTGCTACAAAAATGGAATTTGCTTTTAAGTGGCAAGCTTCAGCGGTTTGATTGCGCTGCTCTAATGCTAATCGCTGTTTATCTAATAATTCTTCATGTGAAATCATCACAGGTGGTAGGAGTTTTTTAATTTGACGAGGAGGGTAATGCATTTGCATGCTCAAATGTTTTACACGAGCAACTTTTGGCGATGAGCCACTTAAAAGGTTGATTATTTTTTGAAACATGAATGTTTTCTCTTTAGGTGCCTTTTAGGTAGAGAATTGTAGACCTTATTTTACGGTTTAAATAGTCAAATTTTTTAAAAAAAATTGCGCTCCTAAGCTTCTCTTAATAACCAGGTAATATTCTCTTAATAAATCAATGTAATAATGCGTCTATTCCGATCGATGGTAGCGATCAGAAGTTGTGGTCTTATCCTAACCGGCTAATATAAAACAATATAAGAATAACAAAAATACAAAAATTAGGCGGGATGTGGAAAGAAGCGGCATGAGGGTGGTTCTCATGCCGCTTTTTTTTATTTACGCGGTTAAGGTAGCTAAGGCTGCTTTGATGCGTTTAACAGCTTCAACTAAGTTATCCATAGAAGTGGTGTAGCACAGGCGAATATGGCCAGGTGCGCCGAAGGCAGAGCCAGGAACCACAGCAATTTCTGCTTTAGTTAATAAAAATTCAGCAAATTCTAAATCATTCGTAATGCCTTTTTCTTTATTAAACAAGCCTTCAACGGATGGGAAGGTATAAAATGTGCCGTTAGATGGGATGCATTTGATGCCTTCTATGCTTTGTAATTCACCCACTAAATAGTCATGACGCTCTTTATAGGCTTGGGTCATGATGGTGGCGCAGCTTTGATCTCCTTCTAGAGCGGCTAAAGCAGCATATTGAGAGATGCTGGTTGGGTTGGAGGTGCTTTGTGATTGTGCTTTTTTCATCGCAGCGATCACTTTAGCAGGACCTGCAGCATAACCAATGCGCCAGCCAGTCATAGCATATGTTTTGGACACACCGTTAATAACAATGCAACGATCGTAAAGTTCAGGGCAAGCATTTACGATGTTAGCGAAAGGAGTGTCGCCCCAGATATTTTTTTCATAAATATCATCGGTTACCACAATAATATTAGGATGGCGTAAGATCACGTCTCCAAGTGCTTTTAATTCTTCTAGGCTATAAGCAACACCGGTTGGGTTGGAGGGGCTGTTTAAAATAACAACGCGCGTTTTGCTGGTAATGGCGCTTTCTAATTGCCCAGCATTGATTTTAAAATATTGATTAAAATCAGCTTTTACAATGACAGGTTCGCCATCTGCTAGTTTTACCATATCTGGGTAAGACACCCAATAAGGGGCAGGGATGATGACTTCATCGCCAGCGTTTAAGACCGCTGAAAATAAGTTAAATAAACTGTGTTTTGCACCGCACGATACAAGTATTTGATTTAATTCGTATTTTAGATTATTTTCGTGCAGAAATTTGTTAATCACGGCTTGTTTGAGTGGCTTGATACCATCAACAGCGGTGTAACGAGTGTGACCGTCTTTAATTGCTTTAATGCCAGCTGCTTTAATATGTTCTGGCGTATCGAAGTCAGGTTCGCCAACACTAAGATTAATAATGTTTTTACCAGCTGCTTGCAGCTCTTCAGCGCGTGCGGACACGGCTAAGGTTGGGGAAGGTTTGATGCGTTGGACGCGTTGTGCTAATTCTAGCGCTAAATCTTTATTCATTGCTGCCTCGTTTGCAGTGGTAGATAATGTCATCGTCATTTGTGCCTTAGCGGTAAAAGTCAAAGTGAGCGATTATAATTAATTTGTCACAGATCAGCTACCCCTTGTTTTGTCGTCCCGAGCGAAGGCGCGGGATCCAGGGTGAATAGTGAATAAGTAAAGAAGTTAGCTTTCTGGATCCCGCGCCTTCGCGCAGGACGACAGGAAGTGTGGAGTCTTATGAATCAATTTGTATTAAAGTCAAAATTTAAGCCAGCCGGTGATCAACCAACTGCTATTCACCTTCTAACAGAAGGTCTCAATAATGGCTTGGCTCATCAAACGCTGCTTGGGGTAACAGGCTCAGGCAAAACCTTTACGGTGGCCAATGTCGTTGCTAATGTGCAGCGTCCCACGTTAATTTTGGCGCCCAACAAAACGTTGGCAGCCCAGTTATATGGTGAAATGAAAGAATTCTTTCCAAATAATGCCGTTGAGTATTTTGTTTCATATTACGACTATTATCAGCCTGAAGCTTATGTGCCATCCTCGGATACTTATATTGCCAAAGATGCTTCGATCAATGAGCATATCGAGCAAATGCGCTTATCGGCGACTAAAGCACTGCTTGAGCGGCGTGATGCGGTGATTGTTGCAACCGTTTCTGCGATATATGGCTTAGGCGATCCTCGCATGTATTTAAGTATGGTCATGCATTTGGATAGAGGTGATAAAGTTGATCAACGTTTTATTTTAAGACGTTTAGCAGAATTACAATTTACCCGTAATGACGTTGATTTACATAGAGCGACTTATCGCGTTCGCGGCGATGTTATTGATATTTATCCCGCTGAATCTGATGGCGAGGCCGTACGCATTGAATTGTTTGGCGATGAAATTGAAAATCTTTCTTATTTTGATTCGCTGACGGGTGAAATATTACGCCGTGTGCCGCGTTTAACTATTTATCCTAAATCACATTATGTTACTAAGCGTGAGACGGTTGTAGAGGCAATTGATAAAATCAAAATTGATTTAAAAATTCGCTTAGAAGAATTGTATGCTTCTAATAAATTAGTAGAAGCGCAGCGTTTAGAGCAGCGTACTGTTTACGATTTGGAATTGATGAAAGAGTTAGGTTATTGTCAAGGTATTGAGAACTATTCCCGATATTTATCTGGTCGTGCGCCAGGTGAAGCGCCGCCCACTTTATTTGATTATTTGCCATCTGATGGTTTGCTTATAATTGATGAATCGCATGTCACGATTCCGCAATTGCATGGTATGTATCGTGGAGATAGATCGCGTAAAGAAACGTTAGTTGAATACGGCTTCCGTTTACCATCCGCATTAGACAATAGACCCATGCGTTTTGACGAATTTAGTGCGAAGGCACCGCAGGCTATTTATGTGTCTGCTACCCCTAGTAAATATGAGTTAGAGCAGTCAGATGTGATTGCTGAACAGTTGGTACGACCAACGGGGTTGTTAGATCCTATCGTTGAAGTGAGACCAGTCACCACACAGGTTGATGATGCATTATCTGAGATTCATCTGCGAGTTGCCAAAGGCGAGAGAGTATTAATAACAACGCTTACGAAACGGATGTCTGAAGATTTAACGGAGTATTTGCAGGAGCATGGTGTTCGTGTGCGTTACTTGCATTCTGATATTGAAACGGTTGAGCGCGTTGAGATTATTCGTGACTTACGCTTGGGCGTGTTTGATGTATTAGTTGGTATTAACTTGTTGCGTGAAGGTTTGGATATGCCTGAGGTTTCATTGGTGGCTATTTTAGATGCGGATAAAGAAGGCTTTTTACGCTCAGAAACGGCGCTGATTCAAACTATCGGCCGTGTGGCGCGACATGTTGACGGTAAAGCTATTTTATATGCGGATCGTATTACGGGTTCTATGCAGCGTGCGATGGATGAAACAGAAAGACGTCGTGCAAAGCAGCATGCTTATAATGAAGCGCATGGTATTACGCCACGCTCAATTAAAAAAGCAGTGCATGATATTATGGAAGGTGCTTACGCTCCGAATACACCGCGAGGGCGTTTATTTCCTAAAGATAAATCTAAGGCAACAGAAGATTTTAGCGCTTTATCAGCAGAGGCTATTTCTGCAAAAATTACTAAATTGGAAAATAAGATGTACGAGCATGCGCATAATTTGGAGTTTGAAGAGGCTGGGTTGACGAGAGATCTTATTCAACAATTAAAACAAGCATTATTGGGTAAGTAATATAAGGGGTTGTTATGAGCTCTTCTAGGGTAGAAGAAAAAGCGGTGGTTAACTGGGATGAACCCATTGCTAGCGGTAGCACAGGTTCTATTTTTAAGGCTTTTTGGAATAATCAGATATTTGCTGTTAAAAGTATTATGCTGGGAAAGTGGGATAATTTTGTAAATGAGCAGGCAATGCTTAGGAAATTAAATGCACTCAATGCGCCTAATACGATCAAATATTTTGAAGATATCCCTGTTACTAGAAGTTTTCTTCATCCTTACATTTTAACGATGGAATGGGCGCCTAGCTTATTTGATACGCTAACTGATCAAGATGAATTAGATTGGACAGATCGTTATAAAATAATGACAGGCATGGCTAATGGCATTGTTTTTTATCATGCCAATGGTATTGCTCATCGCGATATTAAAAGTTTAAACGTGCTGTTAGGTGATAGCTTACAGGCTAAGTTTTGTGATTTTGACCTTTCTAGAGAGCTTGCACCGGGTGCTTTGTGCTATGCAGGCGGTTTCTCGGAGCCTTGGGCTCCGCCGGAATCTATGACTACGAGAGAAGGTGTTGGCTTGCCTGGTGATATCTATAGCTATGCCACAACGTGCTGGAAAATGGCGGTTTGGGGCGGTGTCACTCCTTTCACACAGCTTAAAGGTGTTGAGACGACGCCGCTTGATGTCCGAACTCAAGTGTTGGCTGGCGAGCGAAATCCTATCCCTAAGAGCTGTCCTAATAAAATAGCGAAGTTAATTACTTGGGGTTGGTCTGCCAATCCAGCAGATCGACCGACTGCCCAAGAGTTTTTAGAGGAACTTAGTGGCGGTTTGGATGATATGTCTGAAAAACTCAAAGCAATAAAAATATAGTTTAAATCCCTTCAAAAAGCCCCGGCTGTCGCTCTCCGTCATCCGGGCTACCTCTATGCCTCCCTCATGAGCCCCTTATCTACCTAACAATTATTTTAATGCTAGGAGCAGACATGCTGCTATATTCCATTATTATTTTAATGGCCGCTGAATGCAGTCAAATTTTTTCACATCTATTATCTTTATGGGTATTAGTGCCATTATTATTTATCACTTTATGCCTACCGTTAAAATACCCGCGCCTCTCACACACCTATCTTCCTTTCATTTTTATATTTAGCGTGGCCTTATGCACTTGGAAAGCTAATCATATTTTGCAAGTTAACCAGCTGGAAAATAAACCCGTCAAAGTAATAGGTTATATTGCTTCACTTCCTATATCTGCTAATAAACAAACTAGTTTTTTATTTCAAACCGAGCACATGCTGACGCGCTTATCCTGGATAGATAATCCATTTAAATTAAAAGTTGGCGATAAATGGCAGCTGAATGTGAAATTAAAAAACATCCACGGCACTCAAAACCCAGGTGCTTTTGATTTTGAAGCTTGGAGCTTGCAAAAAGGTCTGCAAGCAACAGGTTCTGTTGTTAAAGGTTCTGACAATGCATTACTAACGCATGACTACTTTCAATATCCTTTAGAGCAATTTAGACAAAAAGTGCAAGAAAAAATCCAAGCAAATATGCCTAACACGCCAACATCTCCTTGGTTGATGGCTTTAATATTAGGCGAGCGCAATGGCATTGCAAAAGAGGATTGGGATATTCTCAGAAATACCGGAACCAATCATTTAATGGCCATTGCTGGTTTACATATCGGTATTGTTTCTGGATTAATGCATTTATTAGTGAGTCGCATCTGGCGGCAATTTCCTAGGAAACTATTACGATTGCCAGCAGAAGAGGCAGGTGCCTGTGCTGCATTACTAACAGCTATCGCTTACAGTGCATTAGCTGGTTTTTCTATTCCCACACAGCGTGCTTGTTTGATGCTATCTATTTTTATTTGTATGCATCTTTCTAAGCGTTATTCCTCCGCTTGGCAAGCTTGGTCATTAGCATTAATAATCGTTTTGTTGATTAATCCTTTATCGATATTAACAGAAAGTTTTTGGCTATCTTTTGGAACCCTGGCTTTGATCATTTACGGTATGAGCAGTCGTTTAAAACCCGAGGGTTTTTGGTGGAAGTGGGGAAGAGTTCAATGGGTGATTGGTTTTGGTTTAACGCCACTTAGTTTGCTGTTATTTCAAGAGTGTTCAATTGTGTCATTAGCAGCAAATAGCATTGCTATCCCTTGGCTTGAATTTTTGATTCTGCCATTTTGTTTGTTAAGTGTTATTTGTATATTTCTGTTTCCTATCATCAGTCATTTTTTGTTATTTATCGCGGATAAAAGTCTTGCTGTTTTATGGTCGTTGTTGGCTTGGTTTTCTTCATTACCATTTTCAGCTTGGCATCATGCGATACCAAATACATCAATATTATTGATAGGAATATTAGGCTTTGTTTTGCTTTTGTTGCCTAAAGGCTTCCATGGGAAATGGTTAGGCGTACTTTGGTTGTTACCTATTTTATTTTTTAACTATCCCCGCCCAGATAAGGGCGATATATGGCTGACTTTACTGGATGTTGGTCAGGGTTTATCAGTTGTCATTCAGACACAGCGCCATGTCTTAGTTTACGATGCCGGCCCTAATATGGCTGGCAATGATGCTGGTGAACATATTGTATTGCCGTATCTGCGAACGATAGGTGCTAATCGTGTCGATGCGTTAGTCATTAGTCATGGAGATAATGATCATATAGGGGGATCGTCTTCTATTATGCGTGCATTACCCGTGCTATCAATTAAAACCAGCGTGCCTGAGAAATTTAGTACGGGTTTAGTAACGACTTGTTTGGCGGGGCAACATTGGGAGTGGGATGGTGTGAGATTTTCTTTCCTTTATCCGACAGAGCAAAATTTAGGATTAACTAATGATAGTTCCTGCGTATTAAAAATTGAAAATCAGGCGCATCAAGTGTTATTGACCGGTGATATAGAGCGTTATGCCGAGGAGCAATTGCTGTTAAATTCCGCGCCATTGAAAGCTGATTTATTAATCGCGCCACATCATGGGAGTAAAACGTCTGATTTGTTGGATTTTATTAAATCTGTGGATCCTAAGTTTGTGTTTTATGCGACAGGGTATCAAAATCGTTATCATTTTCCGCATGCGGAGGTGGTAAGGCGGTACGATAACCTTGGTGTTAAACAGCTAAATACTGTGGATACAGGTGCTATTTTTGTTAAGTTGCTGAATAAGGATAGCCAGTTGGTACCAGTTACTTATCGTAAGTCGGGGCAGGCGCATTAGTGTCCAGGATGTGCACTTTAATGTTCCCCGCAAGCTGTCACCTAGTAGGTTGTTTTTTCGCTCCAAGCACAACATCCATGTCGCTGAGTCGCTACAAAACAACCTCCTACACCAGGCAACAGCTTGCTCTTTTCTGTGGAGAGGTAGAGCTCATTTAAAAGATAAGAAGAGCAACTTGCATTGCATCCCTACTGTCATTCTTGCGCAGGCGGGAACCCATTCCTAACATGCAGCAGAAGTATCTTATGGATAGGTTCCCGCCTACGTGGGAATGACAGCGGTATTGTGTAGCCTGGATGGAGCGAAGCGAAATCCGGGTTTGTTTGTACTAATCGGCAAACCCGGATTCCGCTTCGCTCCA
>JBAQCP010000258.1:0-28488 GCA_049294295.1 Gammaproteobacteria bacterium
CAGTAGCAGCTCGCAATGACTACTCGACTACCCAGGCTACAAATTAAACCGTTGCTGGATACACCGCCGCAATCCGCTTAAATGTTGCCTCATCAACAATCAAATCCATCAACCCGATATCTTGATAAGTTCCTACGCCCTTATCTTCAACCCCTAATCCCTGCTGATACGTTTGGCCTGTTTCTAACAAAATAGTAATTTGTGGAAATTTGGTTAAACCATGCAATTGCACACGTGTTAAGGCTTGAGATTCATCAGTTAAACAATTCAGAAAATGGATTTCCCATTCTCCATCTAATGCGGCGTTAATAATCGCATTTAGCTTTTTAACACCGTAAAAATCCCCTAGTTGTATTACATTTTCATTCATATTTGATCTCACCACTTTGTGGGCTTAGGATTAATATTATCGGATCCCATTTGGTGCCAATAAGGGTAAATAGGTAATTGACGACTAACTGCATCTAATCTATTCATTTGCTCAGCTGTTAATTGCCAGCCTAATGCCCCTAAATTTTGTCTCAATTGCTCTTCATTACGTGCACCTACCACAATATTGCAAACTGTCGGACGTTGTGATAGCCAATTTAAAGCAACCTGGGAGACTGTTTTATTTATTTCGTTTGCTATTTCAATTAGCACATCAACCACGTTATACAGATACTCATCAGCCACCTGAGGGGCACCCGCTCCACCACCTGCCTTGAGACGACCTTCTGGCAACGGTTGGCCACGACGAATTTTGCCGGTTAACCGACCCCATCCAAGCGGACTCCATACCATTAGTCCTATTCCTTGATCAACACCTAAAGGCATTAATTCCCATTCATACTCACGCCCTATCAATGAATAATAACCTTGATAAACAACGTAACGTGCTAAACCATTTTTCTCTGATGTCGCGATGGATTTCATCACATGCCAGCCCGAAAAATTTGAGCAACCGATATAACGAATTTTGCCGCTTTGTACCAAGTCATCTAACGCATGCAAGGTTTCATCAACCGGGGTTAAAGCATCAAAACCATGCATAAAATAAATATCAATATGATCAGTGCCTAGTCGTTTTAAACTAGCTTCACATTCACGTATGAGATGATAACGCGAGGAGCCAAATTCATTTGGTCCATTACCCATTGAAAAAGTTGCCTTGGTCGAGATGAGCGCTTGATCTCGTTTACCTTGTAAAGTTTTTCCTAAAATCTCTTCAGACGCACCTTGTGAGTAGACATTAGCTGTATCAAATAAATTAACACCTGCTTCTAAACAAATATCAATTAAACGGGTTGCTTCTTTAACGTCCGTTTCGCCCCAAGCTTTAAAAAATTCATTAGTACCGCCAAACGTGGCTGTGCCGTAGCTTAAAACGGGTACTTTTAAACCAGAACGACCTAATTGTCTGTACTCCATCATTTATTCTCCGATTGATATTTTATGATTGTCATGAATAGCTGCTCGCTGCCATCCAGAGTCATCTCTGTCATCCCGAGCGTAGAGAGGGATCTCCATCTATGACAGCTGTCCCTAAGATGGAGATCCCTCTCTACGCTCGGGACGACAGCACCTCAAACAACCCAGCTACCATTTTCATATACTTGCTTATCATCTAAATAAACCGCTTCCGTCACAGCAAACACATCCACATGATGTCTCGCCGTTTTGAATTCACTTCGCTTATATACACCATGCTTAGCGCCTAGTGACAAATGAATACCACACATCCGCTCATAAGTACCAATATCACTCACCATGCGCTGCGCTGAAAAAGCACGATTCATCCCAAATCCTAACTCACGAATTCTAACTTCCCCTTCATCAGCGCGAATATTAGCCAGCACTGTATCAAATTCTTCTGTTGAATCAATGACATCAATAATACGGCCTTTATTAACCACTAATGTGATGGGTATTTCGGGTTTATTCACGGTAAACGTCGTATCGCCGAAAACAAAAATTCGCACACGGCCGTTAACCGCTTCTAAATCTAATGCTTCCGTAAACACTTCCCCAATCGGAAACTGACCACCTACATTTTGCATTTGGCTATAATCACCAATATTTATTTTTGCCGGTTCAAATGGTGAACCAAAGACCAAACGTTCACCACCGCTATCAACCACACCACGGCTCGCGTTATCAATTAATTGCTTGAGTGCATAACCTACACCACGAAAATAAGCAGGGTCATAAGCTAAAGCATCTATATAATAAAGCACCTCTTCCCCCACCATGCGGCTAAGATGTGGGTGCTCAATAACTTTTAGTGATTGTTTAAATAGTTCAATTCGAATTCGGAAAGCTTCCAGACGAAAGCTAGTGGATTGTATTAAAACAACTAAATCCGATGGTTTTAGTATTTTAAACGCTGCCAGCACATCTTCTGGCGACACGACATCAAAATTAATGAACGTTGCTGTTGGCAAACAGCGCTTATAGGCTTCAGCCAGTATTATCGCTAGCGGACTCTGTGTATCGGAAACAATTAATGCAGCCTGATCTGGCTTATGCATAATTGCTTGCGACAAAATATCGTTAATATGGTTGGCGGCGGTGGTCACGGCCTCGGCTGTAAGTTCGCTCATTTTGTTCAGTTGGTCCTTTGATTTGGGGCATAAAGAGTAGAGCGTCAGGTATCAACAAGCAATATATTTATTAAGATGCTTAAATGTAGACCGACTCCATCCAGGCTACGCTTAGCCCTTAGCATAACAATATGGATTAACAACAACTTTGTTAAGATCAACATTGTAAGCATCAGAAATATCATTCATCAACTCAGTCATATTAGCAGAGACCGCAAAATAACCAGGCAATACACTAATAGCACTTATAACACCATAATTTGTTTCTGGGCCCACCGTACCTTGTTGGATAATAGGAGAAATATTAGAGACAACGGTGTTAGAGACTGGTGGAACAGGAGGCGAGCTTGGGAAAATAAAGTTAGTAAAGAACATAGTGCCATTATTAATGGTAACGGATTGGTTGGCTGCATTCATTGTGCCAGATACTGCTAAGTTAATAGCATTAATATATCCTGGCAAACCAACAAACGTATTAAAGCCATTGAAGTACAGTGGATCATTGAGATAGCCAGAGTAGGCACCCGTCACCGTAACCACATTATGTTCGTTTGCTAAATTAATTGTATTTGAGACTGAAGCATTACCAACAAGATTATTTATATTCAGGTAGGAAGCAATCAGTGTACTGCTACTTGCGACACCGCTAAAAAGACCTACATTTAAATTGATCGTAACAGGTGCATTATAAGCAATAAAATTTAGCGTATTTAAGCTGCTTAATGCGCCGCCATTTAATGTGCCCGTTATTTTTGCATTATTTGCAAATACAAATTGGTTACCGTTATTACCGCCCGTAAGATTGTTAAAATTTGTAAAATAAGTGCTGTTAACATTGCCATTATTGGTACTAGTAATATTCCAATTATTATTCGCAGTATTTGCAGCCGTTAGCCCATTATTATAACCCGTACTGCCGGTAAAATTACGAATATTACTAAAACCACCTAAGCCTGTTGCTGTGTTGTAAGCAAGATTTATATTAGTGTCAGCACCATAAGTATTGTAATTAATTGAACTAGTGCCTGTACCACCATTAATGGTTCCGGAAAGAGATCCACCAGATTGCATAATAAAATCTGTGTTGGTACTGCCCGCATTTAAATTATTGACGTTAGCAAATAGGAAGTTACCGCTCACACCTGTGCCGCTAATGCTACCAGCATTTGCGCCTGGAATAATAATTTGCTGATTAGAGCCCGAATTAACAACCAGCGTCGTGTTACCAGTACCGCCATTTATTTGCAGATTATTCACATTCATAATACCGCTTAGCGTGAATGTTTCATTAGCACTTGCTCCACCTGTCAGTGTTAAATCATGTGCCCCTGTCACACCTTGATTCATTGCGATATTACCATTTGCTGTCGTCAAGACAGTGTCTTGTCCTAACGTCACGACACCTTGATAAAGTTGATCGTTAGCCGTCGTAATGTTCGTATTTAAATTTAAGGCATTGGTTGTCAAGCTCTGTAAATTCGTCGCGGTGCCATTTAGTGTAGAGACACCTGCATCGGCTAGTGTTAGTTGATGATTGTTGCCATTTAATGTGCCGCCTATCGTAATGCCATTACCAGTCAAGGCAGCATTTGTACCTAGTGCTACATTATTATATGTTTGCGTACCCAATGTTGTCACTTGACCGTTGGTCAGACTGACATTATTAGCAGATAAATTATTAACGCCAGTCAGACTACCTGCAAGAATAGATGTGCCGCTGTCAGTTAATATTAAGTTGTTTCCACCACCTAAGATGGTTGCTAACGAAATAGCATTACCCGTTAATGTTGCATTGGTCCCTAATGTCATCACACCATTATAGGTTTGTGCACCAGTCGTGGTGATGTTGCTATTCAAGTTAATTGCATTGGTCGTGAGTGTATTAACATTGCTAACTGCACCATTAATAGTTGATGTGCCACTATCTGCTAATGCTAAATCATGAGCATTACCATTCAACGTGCCGTCAAATGTGAGACCATTCCCAGTTAGCGTCGTATTGCTATTTAAAGTAACATCGTTTCCATACTGTTGCGTACCAGAAGTGGTCACGCTGTTTGCATTAATCGTATCATTACCATTGCCGTTAGTAATTAAGTTAGCAATGTTAACAGCACCATTTAAAGTAGATCCCGTGCTGCTAGTCAGTGTTAATTGGTGTGCACCATTAATTGCACCGACATTGATGGTAGCATTACCTGCATTCATTGTGCTGTTGCCTGTTAAATTCACAGCCGCCAAATTGATGGCGCTGTTTAGACTGCTCAATGAACCATTGATGCTGGTAGCACCAGCCGTATGCGTGATGCCACCGGCGAAATTACCACCATTTACTAATACCACGTTGCCTGTATTACTAAAAGTGATTGCATTATTAAATGTATTCGTAACGCCATTAAAGGTAATCGCATAAGGTTGCGCAAACGTATTTAAACCGCCTAAGGTAACATTATCGTTAAAAGTGACATCACCAGCAGCGGTATTATTTTGCAAGGTAAGAATAGAACTGCCACCATTGACAGTGCCGCCAAACATAACATTACCCGTACCTGCATTGACCGTTGAGTTACCCGTTAACACGACTGCGCTATTAAAGTTAATATCTGCATTGGTTGATGAGACAACACCACCACTTAATGTAATCGTACCTAATACGTTAAAAATAATGGGTGTCGTAAAGTTCACTGTCCCTAATGTGAGGTTATTACCATTACCTTGTAAGATAATATTACCCGTACCCACATTTAATGTCGCATTCAACAAGACGCCGCCACCAATAGTAAGCGTACCGCCTGTGCCTGACCCGCTCGTTAAGCCGCCTGTATTATTTAAGATTAATGCCGTTTCTGATCCATCAGAATTGGTAGCAGCATTTAAATTGATATTACCGTTAGCGCTATTAATGGAGCCATCTAATGTTAACAATCCAGCACTGGTTCCATCAGGTGATGTTGTTGTTAGATTAATATTACCTTGCGCGAGAAATGTATTGGCCAGGGCAACTGTCAAATTACCTTTGTTGTTAATATTCGTCACACCCGAACCTAACGTTGCATTACCTAATGTTAATAATGTACCGGTATTATTTAAAGTGACATTGTTCGCACCGGTATTATTTAAAAATACGGCGCCTGTAAAGTTATTATTATTATCAGCTAAATTAATTGCACCATTACCTGCATTAATGGTGGCATTGCCCGCGCTTGCGGCTTGTGAAATAGTGCCTGTTTGAGTAATACCGATACCATTTAAATCAAGTGTGCCACTACCAATATTGCTGTTTGCTAATGTTAATAAACCATTATTGGTGATGCTGACATTATTAGCGCCCGTATTATTTAATGAGACCGCGCCCGTAAATTGATTTGCACCGCCATTCGTTGTTAAATCAATAGCGTTTGCATTAGCATTAAAATTACTAGTACCAGTGACATTGATAGCCCCGGTTTGGCTGATCGCACCATTATTATTGATGATTAAATTTCCAACGCTATTAATACCAACAAGTGCCAATGCTTGACTATTAGTCAAACTAATATTGCCACTGCCTGTATTAGTTGCATTTAAGCGAGCAATATTATTATTGTTGGTAAGCGTGGTACCGCCAACAGATTGTGTGGTGAGCAAATCACCATTGATCGTACTGCTACCAGCTTGTTGAACACTACCATTTGTGCCAGTTAAGGCAATGTTACCACTGGTACTGGTTAGATTACTGTTATTGAGCAATAAATTTCTACCAGCTATTAAACTGATATTACCTGCTGCCGTATTAATGTTTTTTGCAATCGTTAAGTCATTAGTTGCGCCAGTATTACTCGCAGTAAAAGCATTTAATCTATTTGTACTACCAATATCATCGGTTAAATTAATTGCGCCACTACCTGCATTGAGCGTGAGATTGTTGTTACCATCAACATTACTATCGGTCGTTCCTAGCGTAATGTTACCGCCGGTTGCATTAATCGTGCTATTACCGTTAACCGTTGTTACACCAAGGACAACATTGCTGGCGGTTGTATTAAGCGTTCCGTCTAGCGTAGTCGTACTGGCAGTAGATGTGATGCCATTGGTGAATTGATTGATACCGCCCAGCGTGACCCCACCTAAATTGGTAAAGGTTGTTGCGTTAGCAATCGTGCTGCCATTATTGATTTGTACACCATAACCATTCGCGGCAGTTGTTAAGTTATTAGCAGTGAGAGCACCGTTAAAAATAATATTTCCTGTGCTATTTGTGAGCTGTACGGTATTGGCATTGATAGCACCGCTAAAGGTTGCATCGTTCGCATTTGCCACGGTTAAATTGCCATTACCACTAAATGTGGTCGCGCTAATATCACCGCCCGTTCCTGCATTTAATGTCAATGTGTTACCTGCACTGGTAATCGCACCAAGCACTAAATTGGCACCGGCAGCGACCGTATTATTAGTAGCAAGTGTCGTTGCATTGCCTAGCGTGACAGCACCTAAATTGATGCTGGCACCATTGGTTCGAATAGTACCATTTAATGTCGTCAGCGCAGGCGCTGTCGCTGTGACACCATTAACAAAGGTTAATGTACCGCTATTGCCTAGTGTCAAATTGCCTGTATTTAAGAAGGTGGTTGCATTTGTAATGGTGCCAGTGTTTAAGGCAAGGTTATAACCTTGCGCTGCCGTCGTGAGTGTTGTTGCCGTTAAGCTGCCATTGAAGGCGATCGTACCGGTTGTGTTGGTAAGTCCAACGGTGCCTGCATTAACGGCACCACTAAAACTAGTACCAGCTGAGTTAGCAATCGTTAAATTACCACCACCACTAAAACTATTTCCTGAAATTAACCCACCACCCGCATCTAATGTTAAACCAAAGCCATTACTAGCAATGTCGTTGTTAATGGTGATGCTGCCACCAGTTAAGCTATTGTTACCACTTAGTGCAATCGTATTGTATTGTTGTGCGCCAGTTGTGTTTATCGTACTACCATTAAGATTAACGGCAGCAGTGGCTGTTAAACTTGTTAATCCGACGCTATTACCAACCCAGCTATTTAATGTAATCGTCCCAGGTCCTGCAAGTGTTAAAGCATGCGCTCCATTGATTGTGCCATTTACAGTAAACGCATCACTTGCGCTGTTGGTGCCTATTAAACTATTAGAACCAAGTGTTATGTCGCCATTCCAGCGTGCTGTGCCATTACCAGCTAAAGCACCTGCACCGCCAACACCTGTACCATTTAACGTCAGTGCAATAGCCGGTGAAAGAACAACGTTATTAACGAATACTTCACCACCGCTACTGACGGTGACACCGCTGGTTACACCTAATGCATTAGCGCTGGATAAATTTAAAATACCAGCTAACACATTGGTGGCACCCGTTTGCGAATTATTGCCAGAAAGCACCAACGAACCAGCTGCTGCATTTTGCGTTAAGTTACCCATGCCGCTTAGGTCACCAGAAAATGTTGTTGTTGCACTGTTGGTATTAGTGAGCGTGTTACCGCTACCAATAACAGTTGCGTTCGTAAATGTCATATTGCTTGCACCACCAAGAGTGGCATTACCGCCGACGACAACATTATTACCTAAGGTTGCTGCAGTATTTGCACTTACTGTGCCGCCATTTAAATTAAGTGTGCCGGTACCAAATGCATTGCTGAGAGCGCCCGCTTGGAGAACACCGCTGGTTAAGGTAACGCCACCGCTGTAGCTTGAATTTGCGCCGGATAAGACTAACGTACCCGTCGTGTTTTCAACTAAATCGCCCGTACCATTTAAATTGCCGCTTAAGGTCGTGATGCCCGTATTATTGATCGTCAGTGTATTGCCACCATTCATAATACCTGTGCCTGCTAAGGTGATATTATGTGTGCCGCTAATAGCGCTGTTACCGGTCAGGATGAAATCGTTATTTAAAAGAATGCCGTCGATGGTTGCTTCTAATGAACCATTATTAAGTGTAAGACTACCTGTTCCTAACGCATTATTATTACCAACACTTAAAATACCATTGTTAAGTGTGCCGCCAGAGTAAGTGTTGTTACCGGTTAACACAAAACGGCCAGGGCCTGTGAAGGTGAGTGAGCGGCCACTACCGAGAATGTTATTGCTTAAGTTAAAGACATCACCAATACTCACTGTACCTATCGTACTGTTTGTTCCTAATGTGATAATACCGCTGGCCGTTTCGTTATTCCCTGTCGCAACTAATGCGCCATTCGTACCAGCCGCACCATTACCATTAATCGTGAGTGCATTTGCCATGCTAATGCCGCTATTAAGTTGCAATGTTGCACCACTTGCAACTGTCCCTGTGCTAGTACCAAGCGCTGAATTGTTGTTAACGGCAAGAATGCCTGCATTCACATGTGTTGCACTTGTGTAAGTGTTAGCACCAGATAGGGTGAGCACACCAACGCCCGCTTTAATGAAATCGGTAATATTGCTGATAATGCCGCTTAACGTGCTGCCCGTGCCTGCATTGTTTAGTGTTAAGGTATAGCCGCCACCAGCAATATTGCCACTACTGGTAATATCACCACTTGTGCTGATTAAACTCGTATTGCCGCCTAATGTGATGGGATTATTATTGTAGGTTTGTACGCCAACGGTTGTAATGGTGCTGCCATTAATCATTAGTGCATTTACATTCGTCGTTAAGCTGTCAGCATTAATATTGCCGCTTAAAGTAGTGGTGCCTGCACTTTGCAACGTTAATGCGTCAGTGCTAGTCATGCCTGCTGCGAAGGTAAGAGCGCCTGAGGTGCTATTAAATGTAAGTGGTCCAGTTAATGTTAATGCATTGTTATAAATTTGATTACCGGCAGTTGTGACGTTGTTAGCTAAGCTTAAATTACTATTGGCGAGCAGACTGCTTAAGGCACTACTGTTACCAACACTGCCAGATAATGTGATCAGACCTGCGCCTTGAAGTGTGAGTGCATGAGCACCATTGATATTGCCACTAATGGTTAGTGTATCGCCGCTATTAACTGTTTGAATAATGCTATTGTCAGTTAATGTAACGCTATTATTTAAGGTGCCAGCACCAGTGCTTGTAAATGTACCGCCATTTAAGGTTAAGGCATTACCTAGTGTACGATTATTATTAAAAAGTGTCGCGCCGGTATTGACTGTCAATGCGCTAGTACCAAAAGCTGCGTTACTATTTGCTTGTAACGTACCATTGTTAACATTGGTGGTGCCTGTGTAAGTATTTGTACCTGATAAGATTAACGTGCCGACACCTGTTTTGGTAAGCGTCGCACCTGCACCGCTGATAACATTTGAAAGTGTTAGCACGTCATTGGTTGGATGACTGACATCGAAGGTATTGACACCATTTAAGGCTATCGTACCGCTTAATATATTGTGGCCATTTGCATTGTTATCTGCAATCGTACTGCCATTATTAAGCGTGACGTTGTTAGCAATATTAAGAGCGGTGCCATTTAAATTTAAGGTTGCACCATTGTTTATGGTGACAACACCACTACTCAATGCAGTATTGTTGGCAACGTTCAAGGTGCCAGCATTGATGGTGGTCGTGCCGGTGTAAGTATTGGCATTGTTCAGCACAAGTGTACCTGCGCCGCTCATGTTTAAGTTGGCAATATTGCTGCCAATCGTACCACTAATATTGCTCGTACCAGCGCCATTTAATGTTAGATTCATGCCGCTGGCAAAACCGTTAATATCGCTGAAATTTAAATTGTTACCAGTGAAACTAGCAGCAGCGCCTAATATAGCGTTGCCGGTATATGTTTGATTGCCGCTAGTGTAGATAGCGCCACCGTTGATATTGGTAAGACCGGCAATGGAAAGACTGCCAAGTAATTGGCCGAGACTACCAACGGCTCCCGTAAAGGTAACAGCGCCACTACCGGAGCTGGTTAAGCTGCTAAGCGCCGTCGTAGTGCCAACTGCATCACCAAAATTAATCGTACCCGTACCTGCATTTATCGTTAGTGCATTAGCGCCATCCACTGTGCTATTAAAAGTAACATTGCCATTGGTAGTTGCAATCGTGATAGCACCAAGAGCACCTAAAATAACAGCATCATTATACGTTTGTGCACCGGTGGTGCGAATACTATTGGTATTGATATTGGTCGTACCACCTACATTAGTCACTAAGCTGGTTAATGCATTAATGTTACCGATGCTGCCATTAAAGATGGTATCACCCGTGCTATTAACAATTAAATTACGAGCACCATTAATGGTTGAGCCAAAAACAATATTTCCGGCGTTGGCAGAAAGTGTGGCGTTGTTAGTTAAGGTGACTGTGCTTGAATAAGTTTGTGTGCCATTTGTGGTGACTGATGCATCAACGATAACCGCACCACCAAAATTAACTGTGCTAGTGCCGCCTGCAAATGTTTGGATATTGCCGTTGATGGTATAAGTTGAAGCGGCTGTTGTGAATAAATTTGCATCTAAGTTAGTCGCATTACCCAGTGTTAAATCAGCGCCTAATAGTGAGTAGAGAATATCAGCCGAGCTTTGGCCGCCTTTTGCAAGACCAAGAATACTGTTAGATAAATTAGTGAGGCTGACATCAACAGTCACACTATTATTACCGGCTAAATTTAAATTGAGTAAGCTGGCACCGCCAGTGGGTGCTAGACCTAGCACATTACCTTTAGCAGATGCTCCTGTAATGTAGATCAGTAAATTAGCGCTATCTGCAATCGTGCCGTAAGCGGCATTAAAGCTAAAAATACCACCCACACCTGTGGTCGTTGTGCCTATGATAGTACCATTTGCGATTAAGGTAACAGTTAGCCCTGCTCCATCTGCAGCAACACCGGAAATAATACGTGGTGGATGCGCATTAAATACTTGTAAATAGGGATAGCTAGCGCCATTAACAATACCCCACGTGGTAGTGTAATCCCAACCACTAAAGTTTGCTTGTTGTTGCATTTGCGCAGTTGTTTGACCTGTACCGCCCGCACTACTTCCTTGACCAGATGTTTGCGTATCCCAATAATTATTTGCAGCAACACTACCAGAATTAGCGCCTACTAAACCGCCAACGGTACCGCTGCCGATAACGGCACCTGAACTATAAGAAGTCGTGAGCGTACCGCTATTATTACCGATTAAACCACCAACATTATTACTGGTGCTACCCGTCACATTTGCTTGGCTATAAACATTCGTGGCGATACCACTGTTTAATCCAATTAAACCGCCTACATTTGAATCACCACCACTACTGATCACTTGGCTAGTATTATCAATATAAGACAATTGAACAGAACCTGCGTTATTACCAACTAAACCACCGAGGTTGCCAAGACCTGTGACCAGTGCATTCGTTAGACCCACTTGCGTAATTGACGCTGCGGCACTCGTTGCACCAAACAAACCAACATCGTTGCTAGCTGGCAGATTAATAGTTAAGTTTTGTACTAAGAAAGCACCGCCATCGAGAGAACCACTAAAGCGTGTTGTGGTATCACCGATTGGTCTAAAGCCTGCTCCACCATTCCAGTTACTAGTGACCGTTGCATCAATATTATTGTTAAGAATATAGGTAGCAGCAAGTGTCGCAGCACTTGAACCGATACCTTGCAACCCAAAAATATCTGTTATTTGATAAGGAGAATAAGCAAGTGCCGTACCATTGCCCCCTAATGCACGGATAAATTGCACACCCGTATTGCCTAATTGGAAATCATTGGTCACAGTAAAAGTAGGTAAAGCACCCACTTGATACCACTGACCTTGACTCAATGTAAAATTAGCAACATTCACCGCACCGCTACCACCTGTTGTAATGCTCTGTGCACTATTTGCTGCAGATAATTGTAACTTACCAGTCGTATTAGTGACTGCATTTGCAAACGTCATGTTACGGCCTGCTGTTAAAGCCAGTGTATTAGCACCTGCCCAACTAACCGTGTTAGCAAAGATTAAATCACTGGTGCCACCATTTGCGATGAGAGCCGTATTGCCAGCCGTTATAATATCAAGCGCATTATTATAAGTTTGCGTGCCTGTTGTCGTAATACTATTTGTATTAATCGTATCAGTTGCGCCACCACTTAAGGTTAAGCCGCCTAATGCATTTAAACTACCCACTAAGTTATTAAACGTCGTACCTTGGTTAGCCGAAATAGTTAATGTGTGTGGTGTGCCGGCCGTTGAATTAAGAAGATTATTAAAAGTAATGCCATTAGCAGTTGCAGTCAGGAGAATGTTGCCACCAATCCTAGTTTGATCATCATAAGTTTGCACACCAGTTGTGTTAATGTTCGCGCTTACTATGTCAGTACCACCACCATTTAACGTTAAACTATTCAGTGCACTGCTACCGCCAATAATACTATTTAATTGTGCACCTGCGCTGCTTGTTAAGGTAAGATCCGAACCACCATTAATCGTCGCCGCTGAAGCAAATATTAAACCACCTGCAGTAGACGTCAGTGTACTGTTAGTGCCAAGACCAATTGCATTATTATAATTTTGGTCACCAGTGGTATTAATGGCACTGGTATTAATATTAGTGATACCCGTATTAGAAGTAGTTAAGCTGCTTAACGCGACGCTATTACCAATATTACCAACAAAATTGATCGTGCCCGAACCATTGGTCGTTAAACCATTAGCACCATTGATCGTGCCATTTAAATTCAACGTGCTACCAACAATGGTATTAATGTTGCTATTGGCTGTTAAACCAATATTACCGCTGGTAGTCGCCGTACCTGCTTGTGCGATTGCCAGGGCACCGCCATTTAAGGTGATTCCATTTGGTAAGTTAATACCATTTGCTAAATTAAGCGCACCGCCGTTGATTTGTACGTTGTTAGCACTGTTGCCTAATGCCGCATTATTGCCAACAATTAATGTGCCAGCATTGATAGTGGCATTACCCGTGAACGTGCTAGTGCCTGTTAACGTTAAACTACCGGAACTGGTTGCGCCTAAAGCAATATTACCAGTGCCAGCAATCACCCCATTGTAAGTTTCTGCACTTGTTTCGTTGATCGTTAAATCACCGCCACTACCCAATTGAATCGTGCTAGTAATAGGGCTTGCACCAGACAAACCAGCGAATGTTTGTGTATTGCCATTTAAATTAAATGTCGTGCTATTACTACCCATGATGAGATGAGTCGTATTCGCAAGACTTGCACCGCTACTTAATCCTAATGCACCACCGTTAATAATGGTGTCACCATTATAAGTGCTGCTACCACCCAAGGTGAGTGTGCCAGCCCCTACTTTGGTTAAATTACCCGTACCACTGACACCACCGGATAAAATTAAACTATCGGCGACACTGCTAATGCCAATCGTGCTATTGCTGCCTAGGATAATATTGGTCACATTATCAATCGCAGCGGTTCCCGTTCCGATTAACGAACCATTACTGCCAATGCCGGTGCCATTAATCGTAATAGCAGAAGGTCCTGTGAGTGTGAGATTATTGACAGCTAGCGTGCCAGCATTCACAGTGGTCGCACCTACGCCTAAGGCCGTCGTGCTATTTGCATTTAACAAACCGCCTGCAAGTGTAATCGCGCCATTATAACCACTATTCACACCCGCTAAATTAGTCGTACCTGCACTTTGATTAAGTGCACCGCTACCTGATAATGCACCGGATAAGGTCGTCGCAGCACTATTACTTAGTGCTAAATTACCAGTGAGTACGACACCATTGGTGATCGCAAGATTTTGTGCACCGCTAATCGTTGCATTTAATGCCCCAACCGTAACGCTGCTATTCCCTAAGGTTGCACTAGTTAATGCTTGTAACGTAGCATTATTAAGTGTGAGCGCACCTGTACCTAACGCATTCGTTGCATTATTCGCTCGAATAATACCACCGCCTGTGACGGTCGTTGTGCCTGAATAAGTATTATTACCAGATAAAACTAACGTACCAGCAGACTGAGCAAGATTACCAACCCCACCGACAACACCCGTTAACGTGGTGGTGCCAATATTGCTAACTCCTAGATTACCAGTCAGTGTGGTACCATTCGTAACAGCAATATTATTGCTGCCGCTAATTGTTCCACCCGATGCACCCACTGTTAAACTACTGTTGCCCAATGTTGCGTTGAGCAAGCTTTGCAGTGTGCCCCCATTTAATATCAGCGCACCGACACCCGATGCATTGGTTGCATTATTTGCTTGAAGAATACCGCCATTCACAGTAGTTGCACCAGAGTAGGCATTACTGCCAGAAAGCACTAAGGTACCGTTAGTTTGCGTTAAATTACCAGCACCGCTAATGCTGCCTGTTAACGTTGTGATAGCGCTATTATTAACGGTTAAGGTATTGCCAGCAGCTAAGGTACCAGCACTGCTATTTAAAGTGATATTATTGCTGCCGCCAATAATTGCATTACCACCGACAGAAAAAGTATTATTCAATACTGCTGCGACCCCAGCTTGCAGCGTACCGCCATTTAACGCTAATAATCCACCGGTACCGAGTGCATTAGTAGCCGCATTGATTTGCAAAATACCATTGGTCAATGTGGTATTACCGGTAAAGCTTGCATTTGCACCAGATACAATCAATGTCCCTGCTGGCGCATTTTCAATTAAGTTACCAGCGCCTGTTAAATTACCCACTAAAGTAGTCGTAGCCGTATTATTAACATTTAAACTACCTGTTAATGTGCCCGCATTACTCAGTGTAATATTTTGTGCACCGCTAATGATGCCACCACTTGTGCCTATCGTGAAACTACTGTTACCAAGCGTACTGCCGCCACTAATAATGGATTGAAGTGTGCCGCCATTTAATGTCAGTGCACCGATACCCAAAGCATTGGTTGCGTTATTCGCTTGAATGGTACCGCCTGTCACATTGGTTGTACCAGAATAAGTATTACTGCCAGAAAGTACTAACGTGCCTGCTGATTGCAGCAGATTACCTGCACCATCTATCGTGTTACCTAAGGTAGTAGTCGCACTATTGTTAACAGTGAGTGTATTGCCGCTACCGAGTGTACCAGTATTACTTAAGGTTAAATTATTGCTGCCACCGATAGCAGCATTACCACCAATGCTATAAACGTTATTTAAAGCAGCCGTTAGACTTGATAATAATATCCCGCCATTTAAAGTAAGAATACCTATTCCTAAAGCACCTCCTGCCGCACCAATTTGCAAAGTACCCGCGGTGAGTGTGGTATTGCCGCTGTAGCTGCCGTTTACGCCAGATAGAATGAGCGTACCGCCAGGGGCATTTTCAGTCAGTGCACCTGCACCATTTAAATTACCAGAGAGATTAGTAATACCAGCATTATTCACCGCTAAATTACCGGTGAGCGTTACTACATTGCCATAAATAATATCATTCACACCATTAATCGTACCGTTACTTGCCCCGACGGTTAGACTGCTATTACCAAGCGTACTACCACCACCGATAATAGATTGCAGATTGCCGCCATTTAAGATCAGTGCACCCGTACCAAAAGCATTAGCAGCATTATTCGCTTGTAATGTGCCGCCATTAACAGTGGTGCTGCCAGAATAATTATTGTTGCTAGAAAGTGCTAAATTACCAGCAGATTGAGTGATGTTGCCCGCACCACTGACTAAACCCGCTAGTGTCGTTGTACCACTGTTGCTAACGCTTAAGTTGCCAGTGAGTGTTGTGCCATTTGTTATGTTGACATTGTTACTGCCGCTAATCGTACCGCCAGATGCACCGACTATTAAACTGCTGTTACCTAACGTTGCGTTCACTAAACTTTGTAGCGTACCACTGTTTAATATTAATGCACCGGTACCAAAAGCATTGCTAGCATTATTTGCTTGAATGGTGCCACCATTAACTGTTGTGATACCAAAATAAGTATTGACGCCAGATAAAATTAACGTCCCAGCAGATTGAGTAAGGTTACCAGCACCGCCGACAATACCAGTTAAAGTAGTCGTGGCAACATTGCTAACAGTTAAATTGCCAGTCAGTGTTGTCCCATTAGTAATCGTGACATTATTGCTGCCACTGATGGTGCCATCAGATGCACCAACCGTTAAACTGCTGTTACCTAACGTTGCATTCACTAAACTTTGTAGCGTACCGCCGTTTAACGTGAGTGCGCCCGTCCCAAATGCATTACTAGCATTATTCGCTTGAATGATGCCGCCGTTCACAATTGTGCTGCCAGAATAAGTATTTGTGCCTGATAAAATTAACGTACCGGCGCCCTGGGTGATTGAGCCTGCTCCAGCTAATACGCCATTAATACGAGTCGTTGCTGCATTACTGTTAGAAAGTGCGCCAGTTAAAGTGCCGCCATTTGCAAAAATCATATTTTGTGAACCGCTCATCGTGCCACCACTTGCACCAACAGTTAAGCTGCTGTTATTAAAAGTGGTGCCCCCACTGATAATAGATTGCAACGTGCCGCCATTGATGGTCAATGCACCTGTACCTAATGCGTTGGTTGCATTATTTGCTTGCGTTGTGCCGCCAGTGAGCGTAGTCGCACCACTGTAAGTATTCGTGCTAGATAAAATTAAGGTACCCGCGCTTTGTAAGAGTGCACCTGCACCACTTAAGATGTTACTTAATGTTGTAATTGCACTATTGGTCACACTGAGTGTGTTGCTTGCAAAATTACCTGTACCATTTAATGTTAAATTATTGCTACCACCAATGGCTGCATTACCACCTACCGCAAAATTATTAGCAAGCGTTGCTGCCGTTCCTGCTTGTAAAGTACCACCATTAAGATTTAATACACCCGTTCCAAGCGCATTCGTCGCAGTATCAATTTGTAAAGTACCCGCTGTCAACGTGGTAATACCGCTATAGCTGCTATTATTTGCACCTGAAACAATTAATGTTCCAGCACCACTTTTATTTAGACTACCTGCACCGTTTAAATTACCACTCAACGTTGTCGTTGCTGTATTGGTGACATTAAGTGCTTGACTGCTATTTAAAGTACCGGCACCAGCCATCGTTAAATTACTGCTACCACCAATAGTCGCCGTGCCGCTAACAGTATAAGCATTATTTAGAGTAGCAACTAAATTAGAAGATAAAGTACCGCCACTTAATGTCAGTGCGCCTGATCCTAATGCATTAGTTGCGACACCAACAATTAAATTACCATTTGTTAAGCTTGTAGCTCCGCTATAACCACTATTATTTGCACCGGAGATAGTAAGCGTACCGGCAGCCGTTTTGGCAAGTGCACCTGCACCACTAATATTTCCACTTAATGTAACCGTACCAGCCGTATTAATAATTGATAATGTTGTGCCTGCATTTAATGTGCCTATACCTGATAATGTTAAATTATTACCCGCATTACCATTGATAGATGAATTGCCAGTAACAGTGTAATTATTATTGGCAGTCACATTACCATAGACATAACCACCGTTTAATGTAAGTGTACCTGTGCCTAGCGCATTTGCATTTTGAATACCAAATACACCTGGAGTAGAAGCATTATAACCCACTACTGTGGTACCGCCAGAATAGGTATTATTGCCAGAGAAAATAATAGCGCCTGAACCTAATCCAAATGCATCTGTTGAAATCGTAACACCATAACCATTTCCGCCATCACTAATCACACCAGAAAATGTTGAAGTATTATTGGATACACCGTCTGGGTTGACATTAGTGATCGTAATATTATTGCCTAATAAAATAGTGCCCGTTAAGTTTGTAAGACGACCGAGGGCAAAGCTGCTATTAGCTATCACGCTATTATTGACGGTGCGTGCTGCACCCGATGCACGTATGCCAGCATTACCTGTGCCACCAATAGTAATTGTGCCACTACCAAAAGCATTATTATGCCCAATGCCAAAGGTACCAGATATAATACTGGTACCACCGGAGTAAGTGTTATTGCCGCTAAAGGTTGCTGTGCTGCCACCCAATCCCGGGTTATAGCTGCCAGTATCATTTAATGTTAATATGCCAGCACCGCTGATAATACCTGAGAAAGTACTGTTATTTCCCGTCGTATCAATGGTTCCACCACCAGCACCGAGCACTATATTTCGTCCAGTTAAAAAACCGCTGCCAAGAATTTTTAGCGTGCCGCCATTAAAAGTAATACCATTTAATGCATTAAATGTGCCGATGTTGATTTCACCATTAATGGCTAATGTTCCTGCATTAATGGTTGTGGTGTCTGCTGTTAAATTTCCATAAGTATTGGTGCCAGAAAGTGTGAGAGTACCAGCACCATTTTTTATAAGTTTACCTAGGTTAGTAATGTTGCCAGTAATCGCACTGCTTGTTGAAGCATTTTCAATTGTCAGTGTATTACTAGTACTACCACCATTGACAGCACCGGTGACAAGGACATCGCCAAGTGATGAGGACAAAATAGCACTAGCACCTAATGTGACATTGCCAGTTAAATGCAAAGTACCTGATGTATAAGCATCGCCATTTAGCGTAATACCATTCCCACCAGAAATATTGAGGATGTTAAAACGACTACCCACTGCGCCTAGTGATCCGCCAAAGGAAACAATACCTTGTCCTAGCGTAGTGCTGCTTGCATTAACGCTGAAAGTGTAACTAGCACCAGGGTTGAATCCTTGAGAAAAAGTGATATTTCCTGCCGTACTAGTTAGCGAACGAGTGTCTGCGCCAAGAAAAATACCATTTGTATAAGTTTGATTACCGCTAGTATTGATAACAACGCCGGCATTACCACCAAATACCGTTAGACCGGCGCTTGCTGAGCTATAACCACCTCCAGTTAAACTGGCTAATGGCGTGATATTCCCGATATTGTTAAATAATTGAATGGCGCCGTCAGTATTAAGTGTTAAATTATTAGCACCGTTTAGCGTACTATTAAACGTAATACTGCCGCCACCCGTTGCGCTTAAAATATTGGCTGTACCTAACGTCGTTGCATCATTATAATCTTGTGCGCCCGTGGTTGTAATACCAGAACCATTTAAAGCAATAGAACCACCACCGCCTAATGAAATAGAAGATAGCGCATTGGTACCACCTACCGCACCGCTGAATGTTTTAATACCGCTGGTGGTGAGCGTTAACGTTCTTGCCCCATTGACTGTATTGCTAAATGTAATATTGCCAGTACCAGCATTTAAAACAAGATTTGCGCCTAGTGTCGTTGTATCAAAAACCTGAGCACCCGCCGTTGTAATAGCAGTCGTATTAATGATGCTGGAGCCATTACCATTTAACGTTAATCCCGTTAACGCATCGCTGCCACCGATAATACCACCTAAGGTTTTGGCACCGCTGGTTGTCAATGTTAATGCGTTAGCACCGTTAATAGTGCTATTAAAAGTAATAGCGCCCGTGCCCGCATTTAAAACAGCATTAGCACCTAATATCGTCGCATCATTATAAACTTGAGCACCAGTGGTTGTAATCGCAGTCGTGTTAATAACATCGGTACCACCACCATTTAATGTCAAACCGGTCAAAGCAACACTACCACCAATAATACCGGCTAATGTTTTTACACCACTAGTCGTTAAGGTAAGTGTATTGGCACCATTCACCGTGCCATTTAAAGTGATCGCTCCACTGCCTGAAGTAATAGTGGTATTAGCACCTAATGATAAATCCGTTGCGCTAGTCGTTATTAAATCTGAGTTAGTTAATAAATTAAGTGTATTACCAGTGATTGAATAAAGAATACCAGGCGTTCCGCTTAGCGCGCCTAAGGTAGTTGATAAGTTAGCCAATGTAATGCTATTGGTATCCGTGGTTCCCAATGACAATGTGTTAGCAACAATATTAAATCCATTGGTACCCGAGATGGTTCCACTGGCTGGAATGAGAGAATAAGCATTTCCATTAACGCCCCCACCTGTCAAATAAACAAGTGCTCCTTGTCCAACAGCAATCGCATTATTAATACCCGAAATAAGATTATTGCCATTTAAGAAATAGAAAAATCCATTTGCACCAACACCTACCGTGTTAACAATACTGCCATTTGCTGCAAGTGTTGCGCTACCACTCGTCGCAGTTGACGTACCTGAAATAACTTGAGGAGCGCTTGAATAAAAAGCACGTAAATAAGGATAGGATTGACCAGCGATAATGCCCCACGTACTAGCAAAATCCCAGCTAGTGAAGCTGCTTTGTGTCATCATTTGAGCGGTCGTTAAACCCGTAACACCTGTTACTGATCCAGTACCGACACCCGTTGCTTGTCCAGACGTATCAATATTCCAAAAAGTGCTTGTTCTTGTGCCGGCAAGGATGTTACCAAGAAAGCCGCCGATCGCAGAACCTGCTGCTTGCACTAAACCTGCGCTGTAGGAGTTAGTAATGGTAGCACCTGAATTACCGATGAATCCGCCAATATTCGCAGCGGCACCCGCTCCAATAACAGTACTTAAGCTATAAGAATTATTAACGGTGCCGCCATTCGAACCACCAATCAAACCACCAACAGATGTTTTACCAGTGACAGTACCGGTGCTATAAGAGCGGTTGACTGTTCCTGCATTATAGCCAAGTAAGCCGCCTATATTCCCGCCTAATGAAGCGTTGACGGTCGCTGTACTAAAAGAATTGTTGACTTGACTATTAGTGGAATTGACTCGCCCAATTAAGCCGCCAACGCTATCACTAGCGACGCTAGAATTGACGATACCGGTTGAGTAAGAGTTATTAACTTGGCCAGTCGTACTGCCGGTATTCATATAACCAATTAAGCCACCGACGCTATTGTTATTATTACCATTGACGGTGCCAGCAAAATAAGAGTTATTGACTACACCGCCTAAATACCCCAATAAACCACCAATACTTGATTGCCCAGCGGCACCTGTTCCATTAACGGTTGCTGTGCTATAGGATGAATTTAATGTGTTCGTTGCCGAATTAAAGTTACCAATTAATCCGCCGACATTGGTATCACCGCTGACAGAGCCTGTACTATAAAGATTGCTGAATGTGCCAGTGCCGGATACCAAACCTGCGACTGCCCCTACTTGAGTTTGTCCAGTGACATTCGCATTGATTAAACCGAGATTTAAAAGAGTACCTGTGACATTACCAAACAAGCCCACGTAATCCGTTGTGGGTAAATTGATAGTGAGGTTAGAGATAGTATTGTTAAGACCATTAAATATACCAGAAAAAGCTGTACCACTATTACCGATAGGGGTGAAGTAGTAATTAATCGCATTTAGATTTGTACCGAGTACATAATTGCCTGATAAATTATTATTAACAGCTTGTAGCTGTTCCATATTAAAAATAGGCGTATAAAAAGTACTTCCTAATCCGGAGATTAAAGTAGGTCCAAGATTGCTTAGCAAGTATGGTGTTGATGTATTACTTAAATTACCCCAGATAGCGCTTGAAAATCCGGTAGGTAAAGCGGCTTGAAGTTGAACCGTAGTACGGCCAGTTCCCACAGCACTAGTGGCCATGGTTGATCTTGTCGTATCCCAATAAGCATTAGTGACGGTATTCGTCCCTTGAGCACGGCCTACTAAACCACCAGTATTAACGTTAGCATTTGGATTATTGACCAATCCCATAGAGTAAACATTTGTTAGGGTAGTATTATTAATCCCACCGACTAAACCACCAGTGTTGCCTATTGATGTTCCCGCAATCGTGCCAGTTGCATATGAGTTTATAATGCTACCACCACTTTGGTAACCAACTAAACCGCCCAGTGATACTCCTGTGCCGTTAACGTTACCGGTAGCATAGGAATTAGATATAGCGCCATAGGATTCGCATACCAATCCACCAGCTTGACATATACCCAGTGTACCAACGCCACTCACATTGCCTGCTGCATAAGAATTCGTAATACTTCCCGCTGATAGGGTCCCTACTAATCCTCCCGAAGCATATGCTGAGACTGAGCCTGTTGCATAGGAGTTAGTAATACTTCCATTAGCCATCGTGCCAATTAAACCTCCAGCGACAGCACCCGAATTGGGAATAGCTGGAGATGTAACATTACCTGTATTAAAAACATTATTCAGTGTAATAATCCCATTTGCTTTACCAACCAGACCGCCTATAGCCCAAACACTAGAATTTGACGTGCCAGCAACCGTACCACCCACCATACCGAAATCTGTAATAATCGTGCCTGTAGCTGTTTGTCCAAATAAACCAACATAAGTCACGTTAGTGCTTAACGAAAAGTTGGATAAGGTATTACCTAAGCCATTAAATGTGCCACCAAAACCTGCAATGGGTGTAAAACCTGCCCAACCACTCGCATTTAAGCTTGTTGCAAGTGCATAGAGGCCCGTGCCGGTCATGGCTTGCAAATTCGCTTGGTTTCGAACCAATGTATAGCTAAGCGCATTAATATTTAATGCAGAACTCGCATTATTAAGAGAAAGATTACCGCCTGTGAAATTAAGCGCACCACCACTACTGGTGCCGCCTACATTATTATTGTAGGTTAAATTGAGGGTGCTAGCGCCCGTGCTAGTAATTGCATTACTAATATTAATACTATGAAATGCGCTTAATGTCAGACTATTAGCACTACTCCAAGTGACGGGTGCAATGACATTAATATCACCTAGACCCACGCCTGCAACTGCACCGCTAGTTCTTACGGTTATATTTGCGCTAGCTAATTGAGTTTGTAAGTCGGTATTCAATAAAAGTGAGTTGCCAGTGCCAGGTGTAAAAATACCAGCAGCCAGATTAGTAGTAGATACACAGTTAGCACAAATAGTAATATCTGCAGGATCTAATAACCAGTTACCAGTACGACCATGTGCTGCTAGTAAATTAATATTAAAACCATGCGTGTCTAAATACTCATGGCTAGATGTTTCAACCATCCCACCATCACCACTATATGCACCACCCTGCGCAATGACGCTGCCATAAGCTTTAGTGACCTTGTCAGACCAAAGGACAACATTACCACCATTGCCTGATGAAATAGCACTGGCATTAATTTTTGCGCCAGCAGCCATGACAGTTGCATTAGCATGTGGTAATAATCCCTGACCTTGATAACCACCGCCCACATTAAGATTACCACCACCAATATCACCACTAATATCAATGTCGGTAGGAGCATCTAAGAAAATATTGTAACCCGTGATATTGATGTTACCGCCTTTTTCACCACTATTTTTTCCTGATGCATCCAGTGTGCCGGCAACTTTCACTATGCCTGCATCATTGTCACCTGAAATAATAATCTCGCCATTCTGCTGACCAACGGAACGTGCTTCCGTAACACCTTGCATGTTAATAGCATTATCAAGTACACCCACTGCTACTTTTGCAGTGACTAATATTTTTCCGCCATCTGCAATAATGCTTCCGGTATTGCTAACAGCAGTTGATAATTCATTATCATTTTGATCGCGACCTCGTGCAGATGTTTTTTTATCAATACTAAAGTTCACTAAATCGTTACCGGCAAAACTCATCGTGAAAGCATCACCAGAAGCCAGTACGACTTTGCCAAGATTCGCTTGCAACGTGCCATCGTTTTGCACGGCATTACCCACTAATGCAATTAAGCCATTGTTAGCAGCAATGATCGTGCCTTTATTGATAATCGATCCGTTGTAGCCATCTATCTTATTAAATTGATAAAGACCATTTAGAAAATTTTGATCCGTGATGTTATGAGTCGTTGCAATTAAACTACCAACGTTAACATACGCACCTGTTCCAAAATAAATTCCGGCAGGATTCACTAAAATAATTTGGCCCGTCGATGTTAATCGACCGTAGATTTGAGAAGCACCTTGCGTTGGGCTAATACGATTTAAAGCAATACCACCATTAGGTTGTTGAAAGTGCGTTGATTCATTTGCGCCAACATTAAAACTGCGCCAATTTAAAATGGCATTCTGGCTAGTTTGATTAACAACTATGGTATTAGGTGTTTGTTGAATGGAGACATTGCCATGAGCAATATTATCAAGGACAGGATTTGCAAAAACAGTGAATGTGATACTGAACGACAAAACAACCATCGCAATCGATCGGGCGACATATCCATAGTGTCTTTTCAAGTAGTAGAACATTCGAAGCAGAAACATAATAGAATTCGCCTCTTACACTCGATAGATTGAAAATCCGTTAACAATCCCTTTTAAGATTGTATTATATAAACATAAGAAGCAAAAGAAGAATAAATTAAAGTCGAAAAAAATATAATATAATCATCATGTTATGTAAAAAACATTTATTAGTCTGCCAATGCACGAAAAAACCACCATCACCCCTCACCACAAAGCTTCATCTCCCAACAAATGGAGCAAGCTAATACAAGGTGGTAGAGGTTGCTTTGTAGCGACTTCATCGCCAGGATGACGATGTCAGCGACAGGGATATCGCGCTTGGAGCGAAAAAGCAACCTCTACCACCATGTATTGGCTTGCAGGGAATTTGAGATATCACTACAACGAAATGAGCACAACAGATGATCTAGTACCCTTCCGCATCTCCCTGAAACCTCCCAACATACTTAGCAACCCGCCCCAACCCCGTCTCCAGCGTCCCATCTTCATATAAATTCAACCACCGATACCCAGGCGGCACATTATCCAATGCAAACGTTTCAGAATTTGGTTTAAACTGAACAGAGGTTGAAGGCACTGCAAAACATTTAACATTTTGATACACACTCTCAAACGCTTGATGCACATGTCCAAATAAAACAAATTTCGCATTTTTATACTTCTCTAATATTTCCCAAAATACATCAGCATTGGTCAGCCCAATCGGATCTAACCATTTTGATCCTACTGAAAACGGATGATGATGAAACATAATAATAGAATGATGATCAGGATGTTCTTTCAAACATTTCTCTAAAAACGCTAATTCTATCTGCTCTAAATAGCCAAGAACGGCACCAGGCTTTCTTGAGTTTAATAAAATCAGCTGCCAATTTTTGATGATCACTTGTTTCTCTAATAAAACATGATGGCAAGGATAAACTTGCTGCATCACCGCTTCATCATCATGATTACCAGGCATGCAATACATGGGCACATTAAAATCTTTTAACATATCCGCTGTTGCTAAATACGAAGCAGGGGATTGATCCTGAGAAATATCACCCGTATGAATAATCATATCAATGTTATTTTTTTGGCTTTGCAGAATATCAATGACCGCTTGAAAACTATCCCGGGTCTTTACACCCAATAACTCACCCGCTTTATCTTCCAAAAGATGAGTATCGCTAATCTGAATCATGCGACAAACTGGGGTTGCCATAATAGTTACCTTCATTATCCATAATTAAGTATAGCGATTACTAGCTATTGTGACGTATTTTGTACATCATTGTCTTTAAACAGTTAATCATACACCTAACAATAATTAGCCGGAAGTTTGACTAATGAGCAATATACCAACAATTTTAATCACTGATGACGATACGCATAATAGAGTTTTCCTGATGACCATTCTCCATCAGCTCATTCCCACCGTCACCATTGACCATGCGATTAATGGTAAAGAAGCAATAGAGCTTGTTGCTGAAAAAATCCAATCCAGTAAACAATCGTATGATCTTATTTTTATGGATTTTAAAATGCCGGGATTAAATGGCGAAGAAACAACAGATGCTATTCGAAAATTAGAAAATCAGGCTTATAACTTAAGAAAGAAAAGCGCGATTATCACCTGGTCTAGCGTGAAAAACGCGCCTTACCCGAAGGCAGATGATTGGATGCCAAAACCGCCGAGTAAACAAGAGGTCGAAAGCATCCTAACCACTTATGACATTATTGGCCGCGTGGTATAAACAAACTAAAAAAACAGGCAATCGCAATCGCGCTAAACGTTAAACTAGCAAGCGATAGCGATGAGCCTGTAAAAACGAAACCAGACATCGCACTGCCTAATACGCCAAACAACATCGTGAACACCGTGGAGATAGCGACACGCATCCCCATAGGCTCGCTGCAAGCATCAATAGCTAAACGACTTAGTGAAGAAAAATTTAGACCGGAACCAAATGAATACACCACCATGCCCGCTAAAAATCCATAAAAATGCTGTGGTGCGAACCATGCAGATAACAACATGATTAATCCGCCAGTAAACGTAATACTTAAACTCACTCGTATTAATTTTTTAATCCCTATCCATTCCATTGCATATTTTACCGAACGTGCAGCAATGATCGTCGCAAGGAACACAACCGCCTGAATGATCCCAAAGGCGACTGCACTATACTGAAAAGTATCCATTGCTAATAAAGGCCCAGCTGTAATCCATGCAATAAATCCTGCGAAGGTAAATCCACCAATAGCGGCGTATATTAAAAACTGTTTGTTCGTGATAATTTTTGCATAATGTCCCATTAAAGACGGTAAATTTAACGGATGACGCTTGTCTGCAGGCAAGGTTTCAGGCATGTGTTTTGCTAGTAATAAAATGGCGACAAAAGACCATAAGGTAATGACCCAAAAAATACCACGCCAACTAAACATGGTTAATACAATACCGCCAAATAAAGGCCCTAATGCAGGTGCTAATACCGAAATACTACCCATCAATGCCAACATGCGTATCGCATTTTTTTGTTCGTGTGCTTCATGAATACAGGCATATCCTGGAACGATCATAAATGAAACCATTCCACCTTCAAAAAAACGACCCACTAAAAATATGAAATAATCATGTGTCATTGCGCACAGCATGCTAGCAATAATATAAATAATACCGCCTAACAATAAAATAGAACGCCGCCCAAAACGATCAGCTAACGCACCAACAATCAAAGGCATGCTACAGGCGCCTAAAAACCACATCGTTAACGTAAATTGTGCTTCATCTAGTGATAGCTTTAAATCGGTCATCATTTGTGGCAACGCTGGCAGATACATATCGTTAGATAAATAAGTCGCTATTTCATAAAAAACCAATAGCAATGGGAAAAGCAGAGATTTGTGTTTCAAAATCATTATAAGAGTTACCTATTCAAGATAATTAAAATCAATTAGTCTGTATTTTTCATACTAACAGAGGATGTAGCATGATATTTAATAAAGGAATAAAAGCAACCTGTTTATCAGGTGTAGTAAGTGCCTTGTTAGTGGGCGCAAACACTGCAAATGCGCAGGACGCAACCGCACCTGTCTCTGGTTTTGCAAGGGAATTCATCTTTGGCTTAGCTATCACCAGTGCAACCGTCACCATTTTAGAAACAGGCGAACAAATCAAAACCGATAGTAAAGGCAAATTTGGCCCTTTTAACTATCCGGTCAACAAACCCATTACGTTAATTTTACAAAAATGGGGTTATAAAACGACGCAAACTGGGACGGTTGTGGTACCGCCAACGGGATTAACAGGGCCTTATAACAACATCACTTTCCAAGTTCCTTCCACGCATACCTTCGATTTATTGGCTTATATTATTGGCGCAAAAGTTGATGAAAATAGCTGTCATGTGGTGACCACCATCACAGGCTTCCAAAAAACAATGGATGATGTGCCTCAGGGGGAAGAGAATGCCCATGTCACCTTAATACCTTTTGTTGATGAAAAGCCATTTTACTTCGATATCTTCAAAAGCGGCCCCTTAAAAGGTAAAACTAATCCTTTCACACGTGGTTTAACGCAAGTATCAGAAGATGGCGGCGTTGCCTTTTTTAATCTGCCTCCACGGGATGAGCCATATCGTATCTCAGCTGAAAAGGATGGTATTTCATTCACTACAGCGGAATTTATGTGTCACAAAGGAATGTTTATTAATATCAGCCCTCCACAAGGTCCTATGGCGTTAAAGTAGGTCTGTTATTCCCTCAGTAATACCTCTGCCATTCCCGCGAAAGCGGGGATGTATTTCGAATATATAACGAACAAGCACTCCGCAACAGCTACCGCCGTCATTGCGAGCCACTACTGTCATCCTGAGCATAGTGAAGGATCTCCATCAAGGAACAGCTGCAATCCATGGAGATCCTTCGCTACGCTCAGGATGACAGT
>JBAQCP010000259.1:0-61755 GCA_049294295.1 Gammaproteobacteria bacterium
AACAGCGATAACAAAAGGTTTAGATCCTACTGGACGTTTATATCGTGTATTTGCTAATTCTCTAAAATAATTAATTGCGGTAAGTGTAAGCTTAATTCCATTACCATTTTTCCCCCCTTTTTTTTCTTCTCTGAAAACCCCCTCTATATCAGGGTTAGCGTCTAAATATTTTCTTAGTGTAGGAATTGAAATACCGATTAGTTTTGCAGCTTCACTGCAACCCCACATTCTGGGAGATTTTCTCTCATAAGGTATTGTAGAATTATTTCTTAATTTTAATAAGGTAGCATTACCTTGGGTTGCAATGGAATTAAATAGTTCTGAAGGGTTTATGATACCGTATGGATTATCAAACATACAATTTCCTTATTCTATGTGTTTTATTGGTAAAGATATAATAAAATTGAATTAACTATAAATCAACATATTTTCAATTAAAGTCGGATAAAAGTATTTTTTACAGTAAAAATAAAATATAACAACGTTTAATATTTATATTTGTTTAGTAATGTTTATCCAGTATTAAATTAATTAATTCATACGGTTAGACTAAATATCCTGACGTTTACAGGGCGTTATCCGCCTTATGCGGGGTGTTAATCCGACGTTTACAGGGTTGATTGAGGACATTTACGGGTAATAAGTCAGACCTTTTCGGGGCATGAATACCTGGATATTGAAAAGTCCGACGTTTACGGGCGAATATTAAAACCTTTTTACAACAAGCTAACTGAGGACGCTTCAATACCTTTTGCCCGCATGTAATGAGCAGCATAATCGCTCCTGATTCCACGAGTACAGTAAAAAAGTATTTTAACGTTTGGTAACTGCTCTAAATTCAATAAAAAAGAAGAGAATGGGATGTGTTGCTGGGATTTGGAGAGAATTTTACTTCTATCTTCTGAGAACTCTCTTAGGTCAATTACCAAATAATCATCTAGATTAATTTCTTCTATATTCAATTTGTAATTTAATGCAGGCCAAGAAATAGATCTATTGATGCATGCAGGGCAGTCAAGTTTATGAGATAAGTCAAATTTATCTGTGGAATACATATTGTTATTAAACTTAATAAGCTGGCTGGTAAAATCATCATGTTTATGTAGAAGCATTTGAATAGCTATTGATGCTGCTATGCTTCCAGCTATACCAGCAGTTGCTCCGATGATGCCCGATAAATCACAATTCTCTACAAGTGTAGGTGGTGGCGGTATGGGGAAGACGCATCGATAACAAGCATGCTTAGGGTTGACTTGCATAATCTGAACTTGAGACTGATATATACTGGCGCTTACGAAAGGTAACTCAAGCTGGCAGCATATGTCATTAACTAGATACCTAGTTTGAAAATTATCAGACCCATCAATGATTAAATCGTAATCTTGAAAAAGATTTTTTGCATTACTCAGGGTAAGCTTCTTTATATGGCTACTTATGGAAATATTAGGATTTAATTCACGTAATCTTTCTTCTGCAATAATTGCCTTATATTTACCAAGATCATCAACAGTAAATAGAATTTGACGATGTAAATTACTAATATCAACCGTATCAGGGTCAATAATACTAATTTTTCCAACTCCTGAACCAGCTAAATAAAGGAGGAGAGGGCAGCCAACACCACCTGCTCCAATTACTAAAACAGAGCTACTCAATAGACGGTCTTGTCCATTCTGCCCTATCATTATGATTTGTCTTGAGTATCTATTGCTCATTATTTGCACAGTTATTCAATAAGTTGACATATTAAAGTTGAGCTATATCATAACGCAAGTTTATAAAAAAAGCAGTCAAGAATAGTGACAGTCATCATGAGGCACATTATATCGAGTATAGGCATTATTTATTTTTTTATCTTGCCTGTATATTTACCTCTGCGTACTCTGGGAATTGAACTGTCATCTTATGAGCACCTTTCTACGCCCACAGATTTAATTTTATATTTTTTGCAGATTATGCTGCTTATTGGTTGCAATAGCATTTTGTTATCACTTTGCCATGGTTGGCTTGCAAAACGTTATTTAATCAAAGAAAGGCTTATCATTCATTGGTATAGAACAATAGCAGTTATTTTTTCAGTTTTTTTTGCGGCTAGCAGCTATTTCATATTAACTCCAAATAGTTTATTAAGCTTATATTTTTGGAGTGGTGCGCATTATTTCATTATCAGCTTTTTTCAGATCCTTATTCGTTCTGAGATTCACCACAATAGAAGTGGTATAACAAAAGCAGGGGCTAATAATTACTTCGGTTTAGTATTAAATCTTTCTGCTGTTATAGCTTTATCTGTATTTAGCTATTTTTATGCTACGCATAATTTGAAATATTATGGCACATATTGCTTTCTTCTTGAGTTAGGATTTTGCATTTATTTGTTATTCGGTCGAAGATATTACGTATCAATATTAAAGATTGGAAATAAATTTTCATTGAAAGTGAAAGCTACTTTTATATTTTTATGCACACTATCTCTGTTGTTATCATCAATTGCTTCTTTAGTATTCGTTATGTCTGGTTGGCTTGGAGCCGTATCATTATTGGCTTTTGTTATCTATTTTTATATTCAGCTTAAACCAGAAGTCGATAAAAGAGACTTACAACTTATTATTAGTGTCAGCTTGGGTTATGGCTTAATACTAGCAATTGTGAGCGGCTCTGTTATGACATATTTAATCAGGAATTACTCAAGTAATTATGATGTATTCAATATTGCCTTTTCATGCGAACCTTTATTCTCGGTATTTATTGGATTGGTATTTAGTTATTTTCTTATGGCTGGAAAAATTAAAACAGCTAAAAATGATTTAGATAATTCACTCTTCCTACTGAATTTTTGTGTTCCCGTCATATTAGGTTTTTTTATTTTGTCCACCTTTATGAAACCATCATTATATTATTTAGTTATCATGTTTGGTTTTTATGCTTTTCTTGAATACACTAGCCTATTTTATGTTCGTCAAATCGCCCAGAATGAAGATTATACTGATTTCCAGGCAGCTAGATTAACTAACTTTCATTCAATTATTTTAAATAGCTTATGTCCATCTTTATTATATCTATCCATTCTGTTGCTGACAAAATTTACAACGTTAGAGCTAAAAGAGCAGTTAATTGTTTCTATAAGTGGATTAACAGTATTATCTATAATATACAATATAAGTCGAAATTACGTAATGAGAGGTGTGTATGAAAGCTACTAAAGTCTTATTAATTGGCCCATCTTTTTTGTACGATTTGGTAGACGAGGAAATATTACGTCATAATAATATAATACCGATATATTCATATAAGCTAGGTAGTAGTGTGAGAACAACTACATTAGGTACGACGGTATATTATGATGAGTTATTAGAAGAACATTTTGTAGATATTATTGATAAAGCTAAGCCGGCAGCTATAGTTTGTTATAACGACAATTTTTTAATTCAAGCTGCAAATTTACGAGATAGATTTAGTATACGAGGAATCACTAGCGATCAGATAGGTAAATTTAAGCTTAAATCCGAAATGTATAAAGCAGTTGAAGATGTTCTATCTGTTCCGAAAACAATAAAGGTAACATCATTAACAACACCCCAAGCAGTAATTGAATATTTAGGGCAAGGCCCCTATTTTCTCAAACCTGATAATTTAGCAGGTGCTGAAGGAACAGCATTGTTATCTACACTTAAAGAGCTCGATAGCTGGTTTACTTCAGCACTTAGAAAAGATGGTCAATATGTGATTCAACAGTTTCATGATTTGTCACTTGTGCATTGTGAGATGTATATACAAAAGGGAGAGGTTTTATATATTCAGCCAAGGCGCTACGCATATCCGAATCATAAATTTTTAGAAGGGAAAATTCTGGCTAGTTTGCCAATTGTTGATGATAACTTGTGTAAGAATATTGAATTAGCTACAAAAGAAGTAGCAAAGAGCATGGCTTATAATGATGGGGTAATGCATACAGAATTTTTTCTGGGCTCAAAAAATAAGTTAATTTTCCTAGAAACAAATATTCGGCAAGCTGGCGCCGCAATCAATCTAGTCCATAAAAAAAGAACAGGCTTGAGTATGGAAACAGCCATGATCTTACTAGAACTTGGTAAATCTGTTCCTCTTGATTTAAAATGTTCCGGCTATGAAATTTGTGGCTATATCCCAATGCAGAAAGGAAAGGTCATAGGAATTGATATTCCACAACTAAAAGGCCATTATGATTTCGATATACGTGTAAAAATTGGAGAAATTTGCTACAATCCAAAGTCAGCAAGTAACACTTCTGTTGCTTTTATTGGGTATAGCGATTCGCTAAAAGACCTAGAAGACGATTTAATTTACCTAGAAAATAATAGTATTATCAAATACTTAAAATAATATGGGGTATAGTGTGGGAACAATAAAACAAATAAAATTGGATTATTCTGAGAATGTAGAGTTCGTTGAATGGATAGAGCTTTGCCTTACAAATAATCAAGAAGATCCAATATCATTACATTCTATTGATTTAGCATAACATGCTTGTTCAATTAGTTTTTCCTGGCGCATTAGATAAATTTAGCGGTAAATATAGCTTAAATAATGGACAGATATGGACTGAAGCCATTAAAACTGTTTTGGCAAATGATTATAATCATCTTTTTGATAAAGATGAAAAATTAAAGCCATTTGTAATTGCTTGTCTAAATCGGGTAATAGTCTCGGATATAAAGGGACTAAAATGTGTTGACGGAGATATATTGATGTTGCTCTGTGCTACCTCAGGGGGCTAGTTATGGTGTTGCGTGCTAGGTCGTCAAAAGAAACATTAAATCTTTTGTTACCTCACCTTGATCAATTTGGTATATCAAGAATAGCGGATTTAACCTACCTAGATAATAGTACAAATATACATGTATACGCAGCTACTAGACCTTCTGCAAAATCTATTACGACTAGTATGGGAAAAGGATGCACAGTAGAAGATGCGAAATGTTCAGCAATTATTGAATCAATAGAAACACATTATGCTGAAGAAGTTTTGGCGGATATAAAAAATACATCACATAATAAATTGTTAGAAGAATCACATTTAGTCCTTAACCCAAATGATATTGCTGGTACTATCATATCAAACCAATATCCTATTGATTGGTGTTTTGGGACGTTATTTCGTTCAAAAAAAAATGTCCTAATACCTCATTGCTTATTAAGCTTAGATAGCAATTTAATTATACCAAGACTGATAGGCCAAAACTCTAATGGTATTGCTTCTGGAAATACATTCGAGGAAGCATTAACTTTCAGCTTTTGGGAAATAGTTGAAAGAATGTCAATCTACAATAAAAAAAATGGGTTCTCTATTAGTAAGTCTTTTATTTCCTCATTTATAGATTCTTCGCTAATAGTTAATTTTTATTTGCATGAAAATGCATTTAAACTTCCTGTAGTCAGTTGTCAGATTCAAAATAAAAACCTACTTGAAAATACTAAAGTATTTTCCGGTTATGCTTGCCGAAGTCAAATGAGTGAGGCGATTAAAGCAGCACTATTTGAGGCAATACAGACAAAAATAGGTATTATTTCTGGCGTCCGTGATGATATTGCTAATGATTGCTATATCTTTTCAGGAAGATCAAAAATATTATTTGATTCTATAGAGCCAGTATTGGACCATTTTGCTTTCGATGGCATGGAGAAATCATATGAAGAAGAATTTAACAATTTAGAAAAACTTCTTCAATCAAGTCATTATGATTTAGCATACTACTCTTATAGAGCTAATGATTTAAATGTTTTGAAATCTTTTTTGGTGAAAAATGTCAGTTAGACGCGCACTATTTATAGAATCAACAATTTCGATAAAAGATCTACAGCCTTATGTGGAAAAATCAGATTTAGTATTACCCGGTATTAGAAGAGGGGATCTTATTGATTTACATATAAAGCATCCATCAATTCAAGAAGTCATTATTGTTGATGGTGTTTTTGAGCAATGTCCTAGTATTACACATAAAGAAATTCTATGGCTAATATCTAAAAATGTAAAAGTGGTGGGTATAGCCTCAATAGGCGCATTGAGAGCATATGAGCTTAGGGATCATGGAATGGAAGGTTATGGCTGGGTATACGAGCAGTATTTAAATGGAGCTATTGATGGAGATGACGAGGTTGCTGTTTCATATAACTTGATGAATCCAGAAGCTACTAAGACTATAGCAATGGTTAATCTTCGAATGACCTCAATTAATGATCTAGATAAAAAAAATTTACATTTGATGAAATCTATTCATTTTAAAAGCCGCACATGGAAGCGATTGTATGAGTATTTGCCAGCAAGCGATGTAGAGAGAATTAAAGATAATTATATAGATATCAAAAAGATTGACTTAATTAACTATCTTAATAAAAGAAACATTCATGATGATTTAAAATATGACAGCAGTTATATTTCAAACATTTTTTTTGAAAAGATGAAAATTTCATATACAGGGGTGTCATTAACTAAATTTATTAATAATCGTATATCTGATACTAAAGAAAATAAATATGATGTTGACGGAATAAGTGAAGATGAGCTTATTTGTATTTGTAGGTTTCTATTATTACCACAACTGTATATTCCAAAAATAAAGTCAGTTTTGTATGATTACAATGGGATCGATTGTAACACAAAGAAAATATCTAATTTTTTCGATATGGTTCGGGAAGAATTTAATATAAATTCACGATTTGATCTTTTAAATTTATTGAAAAATCGGAATATTTCAGTAGAAAAAATAGACAAATTATTTCATAATTTAGCTAAATTATTCGAAATTCTTATATTGTAATGAAAAGCAGCCCGATAAGAATTGAGAATTTGATGGGAATTCTAATTGATCTATTAATTGTTCTATCACTTTATGATCATTAGACATAGGTGATTTAATTAACTGGGCGCTATCAATAGAGTTTTTATTCCAACGATGTAGAACTTCTAGTTCTACATTTGATGTCACTTTGTAAAGAAGAGTATTTTTAGAAATATTAGCTTTATGGAATTCAATGCATACTTGTTCAAACGCATATTTTATTTCTTGAGAGAGCTTATTAAGATTAGAAATTTGACTAGGCCTAAACAGGAAATCACATTTGTTTATTGAATAGTAAACTTTTTGATTTAAGTCAAATGGAGTAAGCTTGTGAGGAATCATATAAATTGGGCTAGAGTCTGTGCGGTATGTATTTATATATACATCTCTTAAAAAACTTATAGGTCCATTCTTTTCACATAAGGTTGGTGCATAACCTGCTTGATCACCACATGCAATATAAAGGAGGTATTTAACTACATCCTTCGCAAAACTATTGTTTGTTATAGTATGTTTTAATATTATGGTATTTAATAAATAATCATAAAGTAATATGTTTCTCTTAAAAATATGATCATCACTAGAAATACCACTTAGATATTTTGTAAATTCTGGTGACTGGTATGCTTGTTTTTCCCATGATTGAGGGAAAGCAAGCAGTTGAGCAGACCATTCTGGTACTGCAGATTGACATATTTCTTTAAAGACTAGAAACTGATCTTGAAGTAACTTAGGTGGGTTGCAAGATAGATTGAAATGTTTTTTTAATATATTGTGGTTCTTTTTATCGCTAAATTGATTGAGCAGCATAAATGAGTTTCTTATACCAGCCGTTATTTTAAGAATATCTGAGGGCTCGTATAGTGAATTATTTTTTAGAAATTTAGTATAAGGAAAGACTTGTCCTGGCTTGAAAATCTTCCACGGAGAAATGGTTTCATTAAATTCCATATACATTTCAAAGTTGTTTTGTAGAACCATGCAAAAGGGCATAATTCGAGATGGCGAATTATCTGGAAAATAAAAAAAAGACTCGTCACCAACTTGTTGGCCGTATGAATAATCTAAAATAGATAGCTCTTCAGGAATTAAATTCCGATCATTTTCAATTATACTAAACAGCAAGGGGTTGACTTCTTTTACTTGATTTTTTATGTCATTCCATGAGCATTTTTTTGTTTTATTCTTATACATAATTAAAATTCATCTATCCTAGTTACAAGAATTATACTTTTTTATCATAAAAAAATCGAGTAAAAAGTTGTAATCTTTCCTGACTCAGAGTAATATCCATTTCAGATATAAAAAAACACCAAGAGAATGTCGCCAAACAATCACTCTTGGTGTTCTAGACACACTGTTAGAATGTCTTAGCTGTATATTACCATATAGTTATAGCTATTACATTCGTAAATAAAAAGGATTTAAGAATGTTAATTGCAATAACGAATCAATCTCTTCATCACAATCAATACCCATCATCATTATTGTCTCGATACATAAGCTGATTATTCAGAAAGAATAATTTATTAATAGCTTTAGATTGCGCATGCTGCCTTAACAGTGTTGTACATCTTTAATTATTTGCTATATGGAATGAGTATGAGAACCAATCTCAAAAATAAATTCAACAGATTATCTAAGCTGATGGGAGACCCTGAGTTTGGGTTAGCATGTGACTCGTTACCACGCATGCTTCTCGCATGGATGACACGTGAAGCAAATAAGTATGAATATGAAATCTATATCTAAAAACCCTAAAAGAATAAATAAGCTTGTCAAAATCAAACTCGATATTGACTCAAAAAGTGCATCTGACGCAAAAACGGTAGGGTATTATTCGAAAATATTTTTAACAGCAACCTTGCCTCATAGCAAACCGAAACAACATTACTTTCAACGTACTAACGGTAATTTTACTATGAGTATGATAGGCAACCCAAAATATGGGTTGCCTTATGGTTCTCTGTCTAGAGTCTTTTTAGCTTGGATGGTACGAGAAGTAAAGCTTAGAAAATCTCCAATATTACATTTGGGAAGACTTTCTGAATTTTTGACTGCACTTAATTTATCACGTAGTGGTGGAGAGCGTGGGGATATTACAAGACTCCGTGATCAGATGTTAAGGCTTTTTTCCACGCAAATTTCATGTGCTTATACGGATGAAAAAATAGGTCGCACACGTGCTGATCAATTTCTAATTACACAATCATTCGATATTTGGTGGAATCCACTAAATGGGCAGACAGCAGATAATTTGGATAAATCTGTTATAACTTTATCGCAAAACTTTTATGAAGAATTAAAAGCTAATACTGTCCCTATTGATACCAGAATGCTTGAAGCTTTAAGAGGATCGCCATTGCAAATAGACATTTATACTTGGCTAACGTATCGATTCTCATACTTAAAAAAACCGTCAAATATATCATGGAAAGCATTAGCTTTTCAGTTCGGTTCAAATTCTCATTATGCGAGCACCTCCCAAGGTTTGCGAGATTTCAAACGTGAGTTTAAGAAAGCTCTTGATATTGTTAAAGCTATGTATTGCAGTGCAAATGTTAAGATTTTAGATACTGGAATTAGGTTACTTCCTAGTCCGACTCATATCAGAAAAAGCAAGAATAATGAAATATTGAAGTTATCCACAGAAGAAATGATATCCACAGATATGTTGGATTTGGAGAGTTATCCACGATGAAATATTCTTGCTTTTGGGTGCATTCTGCGCTGAAACGTTCTTGGAAGTGCGCTGAAACATTCTTGCTATATATATACCTGTAGTTACCTATATTAAATCCTGTAGATGGAGCACAAAAAAAGTGGATATGTTAATAAAAATGATTAAGACCGTACTAATTCACAATAATGGAAATATCTCATGGTAAATGTGATTGCACACGATTCGAGCTTTATATCCAATCGTGCAGAACATGAAAAACGTATCGCAGAAAAATTAAAGCGTGAACTTGGCCCACAAATTTGTGAATTTCTTGAAGACCCTAGCGTGATTGAAATCATGCTTAATCCTGACAGAACTTTGTGGGTTGAACGACTAGGAACTCCGATGGAGCAAATCGGATCATTCTCAGCTTCTCGAGCTGAAGCTATCATGGGCACAGTGGCCTCAACACTCCGTACTCAGATTACTGCTCAAAATCCGATTTTAGAATGCGAGTTACCGATCGATGGCTCACGCTTTGAAGCATTGATTCCACCAGTTGTTTCTTCACCAACTTTTACTATACGTAAAAGAGCATCGAAAATTTTTACACTTTCAGATTATGTTGAAACATCAATTATGACTGAGACACAACGCGAAGCTATCGAAATGGCGGTTCGTAATCGCCAAAATATATTAGTTGTAGGAGGTACAGGTACAGGAAAAACTACACTTACAAACGCTATCATAGACTACATGGCCACAGCGTGTCCGCATGATCGCATTGTAATCATCGAAGATACTGGTGAGCTGCAATGCACCACAAAAAATGTTGTTATTCTTCGCGCAGTTGATTATGTGGATATGACTCGACTTCTAAAAGCAACAATGCGCCTTCGCCCAGATCGAATTTTAGTAGGAGAGGTTAGAGATGGCTCGGCATTAGCTTTATTAAAAGCATGGAATACCGGTCATCCAGGAGGAGTAGCAACCGTTCATGCAAATTCTGCTTTAGCCGGATTAATTCGCATGGAGCAACTAGTATCTGAGGCCACTCAGGCACCCATGCAAAGGTTAATTGCAGAGGCTGTGGATTTGATTGTTTTCATAGAAAAAACAAGCGTTGGAAGAAGAATTAAAGAAGTTATTACCGTTACTGGATATGACGGCACCCAATACCAAACTATATCAACTAAGCCATAGGAATTTTATTTATGATTGCACCGATATTATCTATTTCCTCTCTCGTGACAAAAGTGAGGATTGCTATTATCAATCCCTATACCTGGCTGATTATGCTTCTATTTGTTGTGCTTTTCTTGAGTAGTATAAATTCGGCCATGGCAGCTAATATTTCTGAGAGCGGTTCAGGTCTGCCATGGGAAGGCCCATTAACTAAGATTAGTAATTCTATCAGCGGGCCAGTGGCTTTTGTGATTGCGCTGACCGGCATTATTGCATGTGGTGCAACATTAATTTGGGGTGGTGAAATATCCGAATTTACTCGCCGAATTATCTATCTTGTGATGGTGATATGTGTAATCGTATTCGCCAAATCTATGCTGCAAGGCACGCTTTTTACGGGTGCAGTTGTATCACAACATACTGTTATTACTATTGCGGATGTTTCTGCATATGAAAAATTACACCCGAGCATTCTTCATCTGGGTGGTAAGTAATAATGGAAGAAATTTCATCTCAACGTTTGACGCCATTTCATCGTGCATTACATCGGCCTCAGCAGATCATGGGAGGTGAGCGTGAGTTGGTTTTATTTTCAATGCTTATTGCCGGCGGCTTGATCGTATCAGCTCTCAATCTTGTGGCTACAGTGATTGGCGTCTCGATCTGGTTGGTATGTATTTACGCTTTGCGGAAGATGGCTAAGGCCGACCCGAATATGTCCAAAGTATATATTCGCCAGCTCAAATATAAGCACTACTACGCTCCTTTTTCTCGACCATATCGCATAGCTAAATCATCAGCTATTTACTGAATAATTAATTTAAGGATTTGTGTATGCTTTCATTATCACAATTTCGCAGCAAAGTAGCGGGCTTACCGGATCTTCTTAATTATGCTGCGTTAATTGACGAAGGAATTGTACTCGGAAAAGACGGATCGTTAATGGCAGGTTTTTTCTTTCGAGGCGATGATGCTGCAACAGCTACACAATCTGAACGTAATTATGTTACAGCATTGGTCAATCGATATCTTTCTCGATTTGATTCAGGTTGGGCAGTGTGGGCAGATATCACGCGCCTATCTTCTCCAGGTTATTCTTCACCTAAGAAATCACATTTTCCTGAGCCGATTACAGCTCTTATAGATGCTGAGCGTCGAGCCACATTTCTAAAAGAAAATACTTTATTCGAAAGTGAATATGCCTTAATTCTTCAATATCTACCGCCAACTCGACGCGACTCAAAGTTAGGCGAACTACTTTATAGTAAAGACGATAGGGTGGACGAGACTAACCCCGCTGAGCGTATTTTATTTGAGTTCAAGAAAAAACTTGATGATTTGCAAGATGGGCTTGGTGATTTAATTCATATGCGACGTATGACTACCGTCACCGTTGGTATGGGAGATGATTCTTACCAGAGTGATGAGCTGTGTAATTATTTGCATTACGTTCTGACAAATGAACCGATGGCCCTGCGTATTCCTGATTGCCCAATGTATTTAGATTCATGGCTGGGTTATCCAGAACTTTGGCCAGGAGAGACACCTAAATTAGGAAGCAAATATATTACTTGTGTCGCAATTGAAGGCTTCCCTGGTAATTCATTTCCGGGCATTCTCGATATGTTAGATGGTTTACCCCTTACATACCGATTTTCATCGCGATTTATCTTTACTGAGCAGTCTGAAGCAATAGCTGCATTAGATCGTTATCGATTAAAATGGGCACAAAAAATGCGAGGTTTTGTATCGCAAGTATTTAAGTCTCAAAAAGGTATGATCAACACTGATGCTGTTAGTATGGCTAAGCAAGTTGAAGTTGCTATAAATGATGTTAATTCAGGCTTAATTTCATATGGATATTACACACCTGTTGTCGTACTTACACATGAAGATCGCAATTATCTTTATGAACAAGCTCGCTTCGTTAAACGAGAGCTTGAGCGTAAGGGATTTGCATCTCGTATTGAAACAGTCAATGCACTAGAGGCTTGGCTTGGGACATTACCAGGCCAAACTTATCCGAATGTACGCCGCCCATTAGTGCATACATTACAACTTGCTGATCTTATGCCTTTATCAAGCGTTTGGCCTGGATTGCGTGAAAATCCTTGCGATAAATATCCAACTGGATCACCACCTTTGATGTACACCGTCACCAACGGTGCAACCCCTTTTCGTCTTAATCTGCATGTAGATGATGTAGGCCATACTTTAGTTTTTGGACCTACTGGAGCAGGTAAATCCACTTTATTAGCTATGATACAAGCACAGTTTCGACGTTATCAGGGCAAAGACCGTCTGGATGGAAGTCGTCTACCGGCTACTATTACAGCATTTGATAAAGGTCGATCACTTTATACGCTTTGTAAAGCGACAGGCGGTATTCATTATGATCTTGGAAATGATGAAGTGGAAACACCAGCGCTAGCCCCGTTGGTCGATATTGATAGCGAGAGTGAGGCATTGTGGGCAGAAGAATGGCTAGCAACCTGTTATGAATTGCAAGCTAAGAAGGCACCGACACCCCAGCAAAAATCTGAAATTCATCGCGCTATAACACTGCTGCGCGAGGCTCCTAGAGAATTTAGATCTTTGACAGATTTTGTAACAACGGTACAAGACGCAGAAGTAAGAAATGCGTTAACGCATTACACAATATCCGGCTCTATGGGGCATTTGCTGGATGGTAAAGAAGATGGCTTAGAAATAAACAATTATACAGTGTTTGAAATGGATGACCTCATGAAGATGGGAGATACAAATGCTATCCCTGTATTACTATATTTATTTCGTCGATTCGAACGTTCACTGAAAGGCCAACCCGCTATGTTATCTTTGGATGAAGCATGGATCATGCTTGGACATCCTGTGTTTCGCCAAAAATTAAAAGAATGGCTAAAAGAGCTACGTAAAGCAAATTGTCTAGTGATTTTGGCAACGCAAAGTTTATCAGATGCTTTGAATTCAGGTTTACTGGATGTGTTACTTGAGCAGTGTCCGACTAAAATTTTATTACCAAATAAAGAAGCGCATCTTCATGGCACAAAAGATATGCCTGGGCCTGCGGATCTTTATTCTATGTTTGGTTTGAATACTAAAGAAATAAATTTACTTAAAAATGGACAATACAAGCGTCAGTATTATTACAAATCACCGCTAGGTCGCCGCGTATTTGAGCTTGGTTTAGGGCCTATAACAAAGGCTTTTGTTGCTGTTTCAGGTAAGGATGATTTAGCGAAGGTACGGCACTGTGTTGAAGAGTATGGCACAGATTGGCCATTATTTTGGTTACAACATAAAGGAGTTGATTATGCGCAATATCTTTCACAAAAAACTGCTTAACCTTGTTTTAATGATCAATACGTTAATGGGATTAAGTTTTTTAAGCACAACAGTCTATGCATTTGCATGCGTAAATTGTTCTACCTTCTATCAGCAGATGTATCAATTTGCTGAGGAAGTTAATACGGAGTTAAATACAGCTGACCAACTTATAATGCAGACTAATCAATATAAGAACATGGTTTCACAAGGAGCCAAGTTGGACTCATCTATCCACAATAATATTTCAGCTGATTTACAGAGAGTGGTTGACGTATACAATCATTCGCAGGCGTTGGGCCGAAAAATGCAGAACTTAGATTCAAAATTCAATGAAAGTTTTCCAGGGTATCAATCTTATCTGAGAACGACAAACCAATACCCAGCCTCTAACACGATGCCTGATCGTTATCAAAAGTGGTCGGAGCAAGGACGCGATAATGTGAAGTTGGCAATGAAAGCTGCCGATCTAAATATCAGCACGTTTGATAATGAGGATATACAACTTTCACGTATGGTATCGCGTTCACATACAGCTCAAGGAAGAATGCAAGCTATTCAGGCAGGTAACGAAATTTCAGCACAGAACGTACAGCAATTGCAAAAGCTACGTGATCTGATCGCAACACAAATTAATATGCAAGGCAATTATATTGCCCAAATACAGGATCGAACGACACTCGATGATGCACTAAACCAACAACGCCGTAGTGGCGTTATTATACAAACCGGAAATACCAAGGGGTACTAATATGCTAAATATAAAATTGTCAGTGTTCATCGCTTCACTCATTGCTGCTGCATTAGTCGGTGGCGTTAGTTCAACTATTCTAGTTCATATGCTAACTGATAAATCCTCGAGGGATGAGTGTAGTTCAGGTAATAACATACAAGCACGCGGTGTACTCATTCATACTGAAAGAAGCCAAGGATACTAATGTTGCAGGTAAAAGGTTCATACATTATGTGGGTTGTATGCTTTCTGGGGTTGTTTGCCATTACATCTGATGTAATGGCATTGACTGATCTTCATGATCCTAGCGGCTCGTTAACAGGCTTGCTAGATTTAGTGAAGCAACAATCATTAAAGTGGGATGTGAAATTGCGTGTCTACGCTAATACACTTTTCTGGCTGCTAGCTGTTATTCAATTAGTCTGGACATTTATGCCGTTGGTATTCAGGCAAGCTGATATGGGTGAAATTGTTGGTGAACTTGTTCGCTTCATTATGATTATTGGCTTTTTTTATGCGCTCTTACTGTTTTCATCAGATTGGGCGGATAAAATAGTGAGCAGCTTCAGGTTAGCGGGTGCTAATGCAGCGGGGCTCGGTGATACTCAAATCCGACCAGGTGATATTTTTGGTGTAGCAATTCAGCTTGCTTATATTATTGGTGATTTTAATACACTCAATCCAATGGTGGGCATGATGATCTCGTTGGCTGAGCTTGTCGTATTGCTATGTTTTACATTCATATCAGGATTCATGGCATTGTGTATCATCGAATCTTATATTGTTATCAATGCTTCAGTTTTATTTATGGGTTTTGGTGGGTCACAATGGACGCGTGAATATGCAGTGGCTAGCATCCGTTATGCCGTATCTGTCGGAACGAAGCTTTTCATTTTAACCCTCATCGTCGGGATAATTGTTGAATCAGCTAAAACATGGCAAATGGCCTACAATCATGACAATGCTAGCATGTGGACGATGGTTGGTTTAGCAATAGTTTGTGCCTATTTGGCTAAAACGATACCTGAACTAATCGCTGGCATGATTAGCGGTTCATCAATGAGCGGTGGTTCCATGATTGGTGGGATGGCAGCAGCGGCAGTTGCTGGTGCTACGGCAGCAATTGCTACTATAAAAACATCGGGTGCATCGAACCTAATGGGTTCCGCAGAGTCTGCTGGTAGTTTAGCTAGTTCAATTAATTCAAGTTTATCAGAAGGGCCTAATGGAGCGTTCTCAGCAAGTACTAGTAGTCTCTCTTCCGATATAGGTGCATTTACCGGAGGTGGTGAGACAGCAAAGGACGTGCAATCTGCAACAGGCAATCCAGTAACAGATATTGCATCACAGTCGAGCGGTTCTGGGTTAGACAATCAAACAGCCAACACTTTTTCGCAACAGTCATCAGATAGCACCCAGCAAGATAGCAGTTCAGTCGCTAATAAGAAGGAAGGCGACACATCAACACATCAATCATCAGATACAACAGAGCAACAAAATGGTAACGCTGCTCAAGAAAATAAATCGGGTAATAAAGTTGCTGCTGGTTTGGTTCGTGGAGCGGGGATTCTAGCAGCTATTTCTGTGCCTGGAATGGAAAGCACAGCTGGCCTATCAATAGGAGCAGGTTTGCCTGAACCGATACAAAATTCTTTAGATAATGCTGATTTTTCTATGGCACCAAGTAAAGGTAAAGAATCACAAAACATCATCCGTCCAGAAACCACAAAAAAGTAAACTAATAATACGGAAACTATTATGCAACCAAATAACAAGAAAACTGTCACTCCCTACCTTGACGCACGTCGTGAATGGAATGAGCGTTATGGCAGCCATATTATAGAAGCTCGGAATTGGCGTATGGTGACGTTTGTCATTGGTGCCGCATTAATCATTTCAATATTCTGTAATGTCCTTCAAGTTCAGCATGAAAAGATTGCTGTTTATTATGTCAATACAGATAAGGGTGGCAATACCTATAGCGTTTGGCGAGCTGATCAATCAACACCAGGCCCAAAGACTGAACAGATACGAGCGGCTTTACAAAATTGGTTATTGGGTGCTCGTACAGTATATGCAGATAGTCGGGCGACTAACCGTGTGATAGATGCAACCTATGCAATGACACTGCCAGATAGCATTGCATATAAAGAATTGTCTTCTTATCACCGAGAGCATAACCCTTACGAGCGAGCTGCAAATGAGACCGTTGAACTAATATTACAAATCCCTGTCCAGCTAACAAAAGATACCTGGCAACTTGAGTGGACAGAGATTGTTAAAAATCGCACCTCTGGAAAAATGATTAGCACGGAAAACTATCAGCTGACTGCAAATGTACTGATAGCTTCGCCGAAAGATGAGGCTCAGCTGATCGCTAATCCAATTGGTTTATTTGTTCGTCAATTTTCTTGGCCTGTTCGCAACCTATCACGAGAGACATAAATCATGAAAAATATTCTTCATTTTAAAAAATATTCCTGGGTAGTAGTAGGTCTTTTGACACTTATGATTGCCCCTGTGTCTGCACAAAATGTGCCAGCGCTAACGGTGAATAAAGATGAAACTGTTAATAAGATCAACTTGATGTCTCCCAATAACGTGCTGCTTAATAGAAAAGAAATTTATAGTATTCGTTTGGTAAATGAATGGAAAAGCCACCCTGATCGTCCCCACCACGGTGCAGATGGAAGTGTGAAATACCTTTTTGGCGCAACCTTACCAACATTGATTTGCACACCCTTGGAAGTTTGCAGCATTGTTTTGCAAGAAGGTGAAGTGGTGAACGATGTTCATGCGGGTGACAACGCGCGATGGAAAATTACGCCTGCAACAATAGGTAACAAAGGCAATCCCACGACTGTTATTGTCATTAAGCCTACTGATGCTGGATTAGTCACCAATTTAAGTGTTGCGACCGACAGACGTTTATACACTATAAAGTTAGTTAGTACGCAAAATAAATGGATACCAATATTGTCATTTGATTATCCCGATGATGTTGCGCGCGAATGGGCTGCTTATCACGAACAGCATGCACAGCAAGTTTTTAATACCACTCTTCCAACTGGACAAAATATAGCTAATCTTGATTTTGGATTTTGTATTAGTGGCGATAATCCAAGATGGAAACCTATTCGCGTCTATACAGATGGTAGTAAGACCTATATTCAATTTTCATCAGCTAGCTTTAATGGTGATGCACCTGCATTAGTCGAAAGAGGTAATGATGGCGGATTGTTTACTAAAGCGAGTGAAATGATCGTTAATTATCGGGTCATCGGAGACCGTTATGTCGTTGATAAAGTGTTGGAACGAGCTTCTCTTATTGTAGGAGTAGGACGACATCAAACTGAAGTGACTATCACGCGAACGGAGGGAAAGTAAGATGAACCGTTTATTAATGGTGCCAATTATAGCAATATTTTTTCTTTGTAGTTGTGCCACGACACGTCCCACACAGTCATACGTTGATTCAGCTATAACAACGAATGATGCACAGGTGTTGTCCAGAGATACAGCAGATTATTTAGCTAATCTATTACCGCCAGCCCGAACGACACTTATTTTGGATCCGCCTGGCAGAATGTCTCACGATTCTCTAACTATCACCATGTTAGCTGCACTGCGAAATCGAGGATATGGCGTAACGATAATTAATTCAAAATCTAATTTATCAGGTAGTGAGGGTGTACATTTACGATATCTTGTTTCGCCGCTGGATGGCGGTGTTTTGTTACGTTTGCAATATCAAGATATCGAATCTACTCGGTTTTACCCTCGTGGAACAGATTGCCGGATTCTAATGGGTACACCCTTTATGGTTAGAGGGGATGAAAAATGAGTTTTCATACAAATGGCCCGAACGATGAATCATCACAAAATGATAGAGATGAACTCGAGAAAGATTTTGATGTTGGTTCTTCTCCGAACTATTTTGCATCACCGAAAAAAGGAACAGGCGTTCGTCGTTTAAATAACCTACCCTTGATCGGTGTAGCAGGAGTAATGGCGCTGGTTGTATTAGGTGTCAGCTATACATTTTTCAAAAGACAAACAGAAATGCACACATCTCAATCGATAGATGATAGCCCGCCGAGCATGGCGATAGCCGTCCCACCTGTAAAACCAACTGGTACAGATTACGTGCCACCTAGCGAGCCATTAAAAATGGTTACAGACGTTTCTGTACAGCCAGTTAAAACAAGTACTCAATTAGATGATCAGTTATCAGTTCCAGATATGCCATCACCAAAAATGCAACGTTTTTTTCAAAAAGAAGAGCAACTTGAGGACAAACGTTTGGCTCAGTGGGATGAAGCGATGCAGGGAGAAGCCTCAGTGCACGGGTTCGGTGCGAATCAAAATACCCAAAATAGTACACAGCAAATAAGTGGGCAGCAAAGTAATAGCCGTATCAACGGAAATGATTTGATTAACCGTTACTTGGCTACAACTGCTTCAGCAACTGGGTCAGCAGCCACTTCATCGCTGGATGGCTTTAACACGGACAGCAACAACAGTATGGCGAGTGAAAATCAGCAGGATCGTAAACAAGCATTCCTTGCAGGTTCACCAGAGGCTGCAACGTATTTAGCACATCAGCGTAAAGCGGCTATTGCTCCGTCTCAGGAAATAAAAGCTGGTTGGCTGATACCAAGTGTATTGATAAGCGGTATTGATTCAGATCTTCCAGGCCAGATTATTGGACAAGTGAGGGCGGCTGTATATGACAGTGCAACCGGGACACAATGCCTTATTCCGCCCGCTTCACGTCTGATGGGCAAGTATTCTAGCTACATAACGCTCGGGCAAACACGTGTACTTGTCGTTTGGCAACGCATTATTTATCCCGATGGTTCATCTTTATCACTTGAGAATATGCCGGGTGCAGATATAGGTGGCTATGCGGGATTTCATGATCAGGTTGATAATCACTACATGCGAATCTTCGGTGGCGGCTTAATGCTTTCGGCTTTTTCAGCAGGTATCCAGCTTTCACAACCACAAGCTAAAAATGGCGATGTTTACAGTAGTTCACAAATTATCGCGGGCTCTTTGGGTCAACAAATGGGACAGATTGGTATGCAAATGGCACAACGAAATATGAATATTCAACCTAATATTAAAATACGTCCCGGCTATCAATTTAACATTGAGGTGACGAAAGATATTATCCTACCGACTTGGGAAGGGCACCCGATGGCAGGAAGTTCAGGCAAAGGTTGCTAATCGAGTGCAGTCAAAAATGGCAAAGAATATTTCTATTGATTCTCTAAAATATTACATCACATGAGGCATCATATTAATGAACAATGTGAAAGCGTCTGCTAGTCACTTACGCCTAATAGCTACAGCTTATTTGGTATTTTTTATTATAGGACTGAATAGCCTATGTACGCAATTTATAGCATACCGACTTATTTACCATCCTGCGCTAGGCATGCCTGTGTTTCATCACTTCTACAAACCATTTGATTGGTGGCATTGGATGTTTACATTTTACGATATTGGCCCGTCCTCATTTAACTATGCTTTTATTTTTTTTGCTTTGAGCATACTTTTTGGATTAGTGAGTTATGTCATGTGGATAGGTTTTAAAACACGTAGTTCACGTAAACATGAAGATGTTCATGGAACGGCCCATTTTGCAACACTTGAAGAATTAAAACAAACAGGGCTTTTATCTCAAGAAAATAAACAAGGCGTTTACTGTGGTGCTTATGCTGATCTTGCAACCGGAATGACCCATTACCTTCGACATGATGGACCTGAACATGTGTGTGCGCTTGCTCCGACTCGATCAGGCAAGGGTGTCGGGCTTGTTATTCCCACTTTGCTAAGTTGGCCTCACTCTGTGTTTGTGCTCGATCGAAAAGGGGAAAACTACGCTATGACCTCAGGTTGGCGAAAAAAACATGCTAACAATGTTATTCTACGATTTGACCCTGCCAAACCTGATGTTAGCTGCGCATGGAACCCATTGGGTGAAATTCAATTCCGTACTCGCTTTCAAGTTAGTGATGCACAAAATATTGCATTAATGGTAATAGATTCTGACGGTAAAGGAATCGAAAATAATCATTTTCGAAGTGCTGCGTTCGAGTTGTTAGTTGGTTTAATTTTACACGCACTATACAAGAGTGAACAGGTTGGTCGTATACCCTGTTTGCAAGACATCGCACACATGCTGACAGGTGTCGGTAGTTTTGCAGCACCTGATACAAATAACAATTTGACTCTTGATGACACAGATGGCGACCCTAAAGCACTGGCAGGGCTGTTTGATGAAATGCGTGTGATCTCTCTCAATAGCCGTGACCCAGTGAATCGTGAGGCACAGCTAGTCATCAATGGTGTCGGTACACGTATGACAAATACACCGGCTCGTGAGTTAGGAAGCATTATTTCAACAGCGAATAATGCGCTTGCATTATATCGTGACCCTATCGTTGGTGAAAACACGTCAAGAAGTGATTTCAAAATTGCTGATTTAATGGATCATGATCGACCCGTTTCGCTTTATTTTATTTCAACGCCTAAAACCTCTAAGCGTCTAGTGCCACTGACCCGCTTATTGCTCACGATGATTGTGTTAACCATGGCAGATGAAATGAAGTTTGATAATGGCCGTTCTAAGACCATGCACAAACATCGCTTACTACTAATGTTAGATGAATTTCCATCACTAGGAAAAATAGAGGTATTTGAAGAAGCGCTTGCATATATTGCTGGTTATGGCATGAAAGCTTATCTTATCACGCAAGACGTGCAGCAGCTTTATAAAGCATATAGCAACTACGAAAGTATTATATCCAATTGCCATATAAGAATTGCCTACGCGCCTAACAAAGTAGAAACGGCAGAATGGATGTCAAAGATGACGGGGATAACCACCGTTGTAAAAGATCAGGTAACAACGTCTGGTAAGCGATTCGGTGCCATACTTGATAATGTGTCACGTAGTTATCAGGAAGTACAACGGCCTTTAATGACAACAGATGAAATTATGCGCTTACCAGGACCCATTAAAGACTCAAGTGGAGAAAAGATTATCACGCCAGGTGACATGCTAATTTTCGTTGCAGGACAGCCAGTTATTCGTGGTCGGCAAATTCTCTATTTTTCTGATCCTGTCTTTTCTAAGCGATCAAAAATTCAACCGGTACCAACGGAGATGATACATGTTGCTAAGCAGCATAAATCTCCTTTAGTAACAGAAGGTTTTGTGATTGCATGAAAGAACGCTATTTCGGAATTGTCATAGTGTGTATAGCGGGTATGATTAGTACCATAGTTACAGTTGGATATCATGCTGGCTTACGTCTCAACTTGACAGATTCAGCACCACATGGATTGTGGTACGTGCATATACTCACTACCATGACGACTATTAAGCGTGGTGAACTTGTAGAGGTTTGTCCACCTGCATCATCGATTGTTCGCCTCATGGCAGAACAGGGTCATCTTTCCTCGGGGAACTGCAAAGATACAAAAACTACTCCGCTCTTAAAGCCAATATCTGCGATTGCCGGTGATGTTGTTCAATTCAAGGCTGGTCAACCGGTGACGGTTAATGGAATCACACTGCCAAACACAGCAGCCAAGAAAAATATCCCGTGTTGGGCCGCTGGAAAATATGTTGTTCAGGCAGGGGAAGTATGGCTTTTTTCAAGCTACAGCCCAAACAGTTTTGACAGCCGATATTTTGGGCCTGTTGCCTTAAGTTCTGTCAGAGGTGTTGCTCGTGCAATCGCAGTGAATGGAAACGTAGCGGCTATAACGGCAGGGGTTATTGAGCAATGATTAGCCTCGAGATGATGATGACGTGTGCACCAAATGTGGCACCCGTTACACTTCAGAAAATCATTCAAGTTGAAAGTGGTGATATTCCTTTAACGGTCAATGTGAATGTTAGATGGGTGATCGAGCATGACGAAAAAGGAAATCCGATCATGATTAAAACAGAAGATGGCCAATTTAAACCAAAGCGTCGCAAAGTTATTTTTAAAAGTCCCATCAAAATCAAGACCGTTCAAGATGCTGTCACGGTTGCTTATATCGCTATCAATGCTGGGCATACGGTTGATTTAGGCTATATGCAGATTAATAGCAGTAATCTTCAGTCGCTAGGTTATAGCGTGGAGGATATGTTTGACACTTGTAAGAATTTAGCAGCAGGCGCACGTTTACTCTCTTCGTTTTATAACAGTGCATTATCTAAATATCCGAACGAGCAAGGTGCACTTCGAGCGGCGCTGTCTGCTTACAATACAGGTGATTTTATTAAAGGGTCATATAACGGTTATTTATCACGGTATGGCGTTAATCAACAGTTTGCAGATATTAATCCATATACTACGCAAACAAGTATTTTCATTCAACAAATGTCTAATAAGGAAGAAATGATGAGTAATAAAAATATAGTAAACGAAGCAATAAAAAAAGTCGCACGTGTTGATCCTCTGGTAAGTAAGTCATCAAAAGATAGTCACACGCCAGGTGTTCAGGTCGAATATACGGCAGAGGAAGCGGAAGCTAACGGAGCATTTCAAGAGACGGCCATGCCCGAGTCTGAGGCATGGGCATCAAATATAGGATTGTCTGAAGATCATGACGAAACAGCTATCATTATCAATGGGAAACCTGTTCATCGGGTGGAGCATTTTCAATGACTAAAGAATATGCAGAAACTGTCGCGACACGAATCATTGAACAATTAAAACAAGGTACAGCGCCTTGGCAAAAACCGTGGAGACCTGGCGAGTTACAGCTACCTTATAATCCAACCACAGGTAAACCGTATCGAGGCGCTAACAGTCTTTGGCTATACGCACAGGGTTGCGAAGATCCACGTTGGATGACTTACAATCAAGCTGCTGGGTTAGATGCACAGGTCCGCAAAGGGTCAAAAGGAACGTCGATTGTTTATTGGAAATTTAGTGAAGAACAAAAAGCAAAAGATGAAAATGGGAAACCCATTATAGATCTGGTAACAGGTAAGCAAAAAACAATATTGGTGAAACTTGAACGACCCCGCAGTTTCATGGCAGTTGTTTTTAATGGGTCACAAATTGATGGCCTTCCACCGATTGAATTAAAGGTTACTGGTCTTAAGACAGAGATAGGCCAACATACACGCGCTGAAGCTATCTTAGTTAACTCGGGTGCCAATATTAATCATCATCTCGGTGATCGTGCATATTATCATCCTGGCACAGACAAAATTGTTTTACCTGAGCGTCAACAATTTTCTAGTATTGATGGCTATTATGCGACAGCTATTCATGAATTAGGTCATTGGACAGGGCATTCATCGCGTCTCAATCGCGATTTGTCACATCCATTTGGATCTGAAGGATACGCGCGCGAAGAGCTGAGAGCCGAAATTGCATCGCTCATGTTAGGTGAACGTCTCAATATTGGCCATGATCCTGGCCAACATGTTGCTTATATTGATTCATGGATATCTGTCTTAGAGAAAGACCCTAGAGAACTATTTCGCGCTGCATCAGATGCTGAATGGATGTCAGAATACTTAATGGACTTTGATCAAGAGCAAGCCATTGAGAAAGTCATAAAATTAGAGAGCGAGAACTTTATACAACATGAAAGCCTGGAGAATTCAATGCCGAATAGGACTTATTTAGCTGTGCCTTATTTGGAGAAAGACGAAGCAAAAGCGAAAGGCGCAAAATGGGATAAAAAAGCAAAATCGTGGTATGCCCCATCAGAGGTAGATATAAAAGCGTCAGGCCTTGAAAAGTGGAGTATAGATAAAGCTATTATTTCAACGATCGAATCTCAACCTGCCATTGAACAGTTTAAGAATGCTCTAAGAGACATGGGGCTTCGACTTGGCGATAACATTATTTCTGATGGTACAATTCAACGTTTACCTGTTGAAAGTGATAAGAGTAGCGCAAAGAGTGGCGCATATGCTTATCAAGAAACAAGTGGCGTGCCAAGTGGGTTTATTCAAAATCATAAAACCGGTGAGAAGATATATTGGAAACCAGAAGGAAAGATACAAGCACTCTCTGCGGCTGAGCACGCCACCCAGATGACGGAAGCTAGGGAACAACGCAAAGCACGTGAGGCTAATCAGCAACTAACGCATGAGGCGACAGCAAAAGCTGCATTTGCATTATGGAACGAATCACCTGTTGCTACTACCGACCATCTTTATTGCAAATTAAAAGGAATCACTTACGCAAAAAATTTGCGCGTTGTACCTGAACATGTTTCGTCAGAAGCAGAAAAACACTGTATCAGAATTGCTAAAACAGCTCAGGAAGCCAAAGAGCTGCGCGAAGCAGATCCACGTAATCGAGTTTTTAAGGCAGGCGATTTGCTAATACCAGGAATTGATAGCTCTGGGAAATTGTGGACCTTGCAAAGTATTAATCCGAATTTTAAGTCGTTCATGAAAAGCGGAAGAAAAGTTGGTATTTATTCTCTTGCAGGAGCTGGCAATCCTCAGTTGAGGTTGGCCCAGGATAAAAATCCTCCATTAATAATTGCTGAAGGTTATGCGACAGCGGATACCATTTCACGCTTGTTAAATGGTAAACCAGTTGTTGTTGCTTTCGATTGCGGTAATCTTGATGCTGTTGCTCGCGAATTCCGCAAATACAATCCATTACTCCCAGTATTAATCGCAGCAGATAATGATCACCAAGCGTTAAAGGTAAATGTTGGGCTAGCAAAGGCAACCGACGCAGCTAAAGCACACGGTGGTGGTGTAGTCATTCCGCAGTTTAAAGATGGTGAAAAAGGTTCAGATTGGAATGACCTGGCTGCTAACCATGGTGACGAAGTTGCTCGTCGAATGTTCATTCAGCAAATGGAAATAGCCAAGCGCAATGTAGCTATGATAACAGAGCAATTAACACCGCGAGCACCCAACAGCTTACCTAAGCAACCAAAAAATCGTAGCAGTCATGATATTGCCGAAAGCATCTAATAAACAACAGGAGAAATTATTTATGACCACACTAGTTATTGTGGAATCACCAAACAAAGTTGCTAAAATTGGTGCGATCCTAGGAGACAAATATAAAGTCATGGCTAGTGTTGGCCATGTGCGCGACTTACCTACTAAAGAAATGGGAATTGAGACGCCTATGTTTAACCTGACTTATCAACCGACAGATCGAGGAAAAAGCGTATTAAGTAAGCTGAAGACTGCAGTTGCACAAGCTGACCGCGTGTTGCTTGCTACTGACCCTGATCGTGAGGGAGAAGCGATAGCATGGCATCTTGCTGATGCTCTAAATCTTAAGCACGCCGAGCGGGTAACATTTACAGCAATTACTAAAGAAAAAATTCTAGCAGCCTTCACTGCACCGCGGCCACTCGATATGCAGCGTGTTCACGCACAAGAAGCTCGCCGTGCGCTAGATCGCATCATCGGATATCGTGTTAGTTCAGCATTATCTTCAGCTACCGGGCAACGCCTTGGTGCGGGCCGTGTGCAATCGCCTGCTGTTAGATTGGTTGTTGATCGTGAACGCGCTATCGCTGCGTTCAAGGTCACGCAGCATTATGGCGCAGAGCTAATATTTAACAACAATGGAACAACATGGAAAGCTCAATGGGATACAAAGCCACACTTGCCTGAATTGGAAAATTATTTACTCAATATGGAGCTTGCAGAACTTGCAGCTGCAGTTCGTCATTTAGTCATTTCTGAATATGAAGATAATGAAATAGGCAAAGCACCACCCGCTCCATTCACAACAGCAACATTGCAACAAATTGCCGGTCAGCGTTTCAAAATTAAGCCAAAACGAACAATGGAATTGGCTCAACGACTCTATGAACAAGGCGCAATTACCTACCATCGTACCGATACACCTAACATAGATGATGAAGGCTATACAGATATTGTCGCTTATGCAGAGAGTGAAGGTTTACCACTAGCTAATAAACAACGTAAATGGAAATCTAAAGAGGGTGCACAAGAAGGTCATGAAGCGATACGGCCTACTTATGTGAGCAATCTTGTTTGTGGAGAGAACGACGACGAGCGAGCACTTTACCGCTTAATTTGGCAATATGCAGTCGCGTCTCAGCTAGCAGATGCAACTTATGCGGTTAGAACAGTTCGTCTTATTGGTGATGCGAATGGAACATCTGTCTCATTTAAAGCTACTGGTCGTACGCTTGTAAAGCAGGGGTGGCAGGTTATTTATGCTGATAGCGTCGAGGGGGTAGTACAACAATCTGATGATAAGGACAGCAATAACCCTATTCCTGTGATGGCTGTTGAAGAAGCGTTAGTAGCAACAGATGGGTGCATTCTTGCCAAAAAAACTAAACCACCGACAAGATTTACAGAGCCCACTTTGGTTGCGGAAATGGAGCGCCTAGGAATAGGCCGTCCCAGCACATATGCTGCCATTTTAGATAACATTAGTACCCGTGAGTATATTTTGGCTGATAAAAATGGTTATCTCGTGCCTTCTTCTCTTGGAGAGATAGTACGCGATGGTCTGGTTAATCGTTTTGAGTTTGTTGATCTCAACTATACGCGGGAATTAGAAGATCAGCTCGACCAGATAGCAGAAGGGAAAGCTAATTACATAGATGTTGTTTCAGCTGCATGGGCTGCACTCGATGTTGAGCTTAATAAGCTTAGAGCAGCTGATTTGCCTTGCGAGTATCCTTGTCCGACCTGCAAGCAATCTCTGCATCGCATTAAAGGTAAGTATGGGTATTTTTGGGCATGTTCTGACCGTGAGTGCAAAACCAATTTACTTGATGCGAAAGGTCAACCTGGTGAACGTAAGACTCCACCCACGCTAACTGGTATTGCCTGTCCTAAATGCGGCAAAGAGTTGGCTCGTCGAGTTGGTATGAGCAAACCAATCAAGCATGGAATGAAATCACGATCTTATGATTTCTATAGCTGTACCGGGTTCCCAAAATGTGACGCAAAATACAGCACGGGAGCCGATGGGAAGCCTGTCCTGTAATCTGTTCGATAAACAACAATAGCTGATGGAATTACACAGCAATTTTATGTTGGCGAGGCTTACGTAATCAGTAAAGCCAATAAATTTAAAGAAGACAAAGTAAAAGTTAAACTTTGTTAGCATATCAGAGGATATATTATGTTTAGTTTTTTCTTTCCAAGTATCAGATTTAATCATTTTGCTTACCAAGCAGAAAAAATAGCAGATTTTATCTTTGAGCATCAACCCATTAAACAATGGCCCTTTCATCCAAAGTTACTGCGTTATTTAGATTATCGAAGTGATATGGCTGAGATGCTGGTCCATTTCAATCAACAAACGAGCACTGCATTTGGATGGATATCATCTTGGATTCCATTTACGAATGCTTATGCTAGTCGGCAATCCATCTCTATTGCTTTATCAATGGCAAAAGACTTGTATAATCAAATCAATACGGATTACTGCCGTCATATTAACGATGTAATGAAAAAACAGCTGTATACACCCTCTATTAATTCCATGTTGGCTAAGACGCCAACTAATCAATCACGTGCAACATCATTGTTTTCAAATAATAAGCATCATGATCACCAGTCAGAAATAAGAAGGCATTCCGCGCGGTAAAAGCCATCGTTCAATGATGGCTAATGTTTAATTAATAGTATCGAGCAGCGGGAAAGTATTTAACTGTATCTTCCTGCTGCTACCTTACATCAGCATAAGGATTTTATAATTCCAGCTCATTACTTCTGAAAATAAAATTTCCACGCGCATCCAGCTGAACGAGCCGACCTAGTTTCCACTTTACTATTTTACTAAGATCGCCAGCATTGACAGCCTTTACCAATATTTCATTTCCACTCTGCAATAATAGAACTTTACTTCCATCATTCATGCGTCTGCTGCCCTGATACGATGCTATCCCTGCATCACTGGATTGCCAGTGACGATGAAGATCAATATCTGACGCTTGGCCATCTTTTTTATTACGATCAGCAATCCATTGTTCAATGGCAGAGTTCAACTGGTTCGACTCACTAGCAGCAGCTTCAACACGATATTGTTCGATGGTTGGATCAGAAAATTTCACCTTCAAGTTATGCATACCTGCTAGCTTGGCGACTTCTTGTCGGAAATTATCCGTCCCCTCAACAATAAGTGACTGTCCTTCAAATCGCTTAGACGCAAGTTCTATTGCTACCATTGCTGCTCCTGTTGTTGCTTTTTGTGCATGAACATGCGTCGCACGGTCAAGCACTTTACCGCCATCGATAGTACTGTAGACCATAACTCCGTCTTTTCTAGCTATAGGTTTAAGTGCTTTAAAAATAACAGTCTTTGCTTGCTCAGTGTTTTCAACAGTTAACAGGTTTTCATGTAAACGATGTGCACGTTCTTCACGGCTACGCATACCTGATAGTGCGTCGATATTTCCCAGCTCAGCCTGCTGTGATAGCCAATCGGCCCATGTCGGAAATTTTGTTTTATTGAACAGCTCTTGACGGCGCTTATTTATATTTTGTCGATTATTTTGTCGTGCTGCGTCAGCTTGCTGTTTGATAGTGGTATACAAAATACGTTTGGCTATCTTCGCGCCTCCACCCGCCGCTTTCAAAAGCATGCGCTGTGTATGACTCCATTGCTTTATTTGAGCATTCTGGAGGGTGCGCTCGCGTTTGATCTCCTCAAAACCATGACGGCGAGCTAAGATAGATGCTTGCCGCTCTCTTTGATATTGATTGAAGAAGTTAGCTTTTTCAGGACTTCGTGGCCGTGGTTCGTACTGCTTAGTTTTAGCCATAACATTCCTTTCAGATGCTTGAAAGGTGCCAAGCCGGTCAGTCAAAGCTTTAAATGAAAGATCACGGCCGACCTGGCTAGCCTTGACCCATATATTTAATTTAGGATCACCGATCACAAGACCAGCACCACGTAAACGAACTTCAAAACCATGCTCTGCTGCGGCATCATGTAATTTTTGCCAACTAGTTACGGTTCTCATTAAGGGCGCTAGTTCACGGGTTGCATAGCCTGCTAACGTCTCAAATCCACTGTGAGCCTCAACGTCAGCTGCTTTACCACTCAACGCATGTCGGCTTTTGCCTGATTGGCCAGGAGTTGCTCTATCGCCATGTCTCGTCCGTCGCAGGCCATCAATTCGTTCTTCTCCTCGTTGCTGTAAACTATGGCGTGCATTGCTCTGCAGTAGCATCTCACTTCTTTCGGTAACGCGTGCCAAATGGCAGCTGGACAACGTTCGCATATTGTTGAGGGTACTGGCCTCTGGTTCATCGCTAAACGTGAGATTGTAGGACTCTCGTAAATATCGTCTAAAGCTACTCTCACGTTGTTCGGGGTGTTGCTCTCGATCAAGTTGGAGTCGTTCTCCGTGCTCTCTTGTGTATTCATAATGTTTATCCTCAAGTCCATGGTTAGTTCGTTGTAGGTTGTATTTTATTTCCAGGCGATCACATGCTTTCATAAGGCGTAAAACGTCGTAATAAGGTTCTATGTTTTGAAAGCCGGTAGGATGTACTTTGTTGATGACAACATGTACATGCAGATGATCAGTATCAACATGCACTGCTGAGAGACGTTGGTGATCAGTATAGCCAATAGCTGCGCATAGCTCATCTTCAATGGCATGCAAAATCTCAATATCAGGCTTCTCATCAGGTGGAAATGAATATACTAGGTGATACGTTTTGTCAGTTCTCGATCGTGTATTTTTGGATTGTGTGGCAAGCATTAAGCGTGTCGCATCACCTGCGTCATCGGTATCACAATTAGTGATTCTAACACTTGCTACACGTTCATTTTGTAAAGTCTTATAACCTATGACAAGAGTTTGATCAACTGTACGCTTCCAAGATTCCGGTTCAATCCCGCCCTCTGCTGCTATCATATAGCGAACAAGACGTGACACGCTCGATGTTCCCTTGGTGCGCATAACTTTTTTAGCGATCACCGAGCAAGCCTTACCATAATGTCGCGCACTTCTTTTTGATGCTTTCGAAACGCATTCATTAGAGCTTCTACATCTACAGGTCTAGCCCCTTGCCCTCGTTTTTCTGCGAGCCAAAGTTTCAGTAGGCCGGCTACTCGGCCAAGGTTACCATTCACGCGTACAAGATCAGCAATAGCATCAAGGTCTGCAACAGAACGAATTGAGCAGTTCATTCCAGCCGTTCGAAGGTATGATGATAACGACAAGCTACCTTGCGTTGCTCGGTTAGCAAGCTCAGATTTTTCATCTTTAGTGACCCATACCTCGATTCTATTGCTACGAGGACGTGTTCCTCGCGCATTTTTATTTGTGGTTTGATTGGGCATAAGTTGAACTTTCCTTTTCATTTTTTTTATCATTTTGTCGCGATAGCGACAGATAGCCTCGCAGAGCAAGATGCGTCGAACCGTAGGTGAGTAAGGGTTTGTATTGTACCGGCACGAGCTTGCTCGTACCGGTACAATACACATCTTGCCATCTTACTGATACAGATTCTAAGAAATTTTCACGAGTCTTTCCACTGAAAAACACAGGAAATTTAGCATTGCATATAATCGCATTAAAACTTGTTTAATCGCATTAAGTTGCTTAAAATTGCCTTTCTGATTAAGGGAAGAGATCATGCAAGATAAACCAAATAAAAACCTTAGGCGGGGAGCGGGGCGAGTCTCATTTATAGCTCGAATAGAAAAATTCCGCGAACTGATTAAGGCGGGTCATGGTCAGCGCACCATCTACGACGAATTCGGCGGCAAAGAAAAGTTAGGCATTAGTTATTCTCAATTCAATAGATATATGACTCGATACATCGTAGGAAAAAAAGAGAAGCAAGGCGGCGATGGCCTCCAAAAAAATGATCTACAGCAATTCGACCAGGTAAGCCAATATCAGGCACCAATAATTAACACCCAATATGAAGCTCAGAATCACAACGAGAAAACTGAAAAATATAGTTCAAAGCAGCATAATGGGTTTCAACACAATCCAAATAGCAGCGATCGAGACGATCTGATATAAAAGGAACAATATAATTATGAACGGCATTTCTAAGCTTAACTCCCATCAAGTACACTTTACACTGCAAGGCAAAGGTGGTGTGGGTAAGTCCTATGTTTCATCTCTTCTCATACAATATATTCAATCTCGAAGACAGCTAGTCACGGTTGTTGATACCGATCCTGTGAATGCTACCCTTTCAGGTTATAAATCATTCAATACTCAAAGACTTGAATTGATGGAGAATGGCGTATTAATCGAACGAAATTTTGACAAGTTGATTGAGCAAGTCATTGAGCAAAATACTAACTTTGTAATCGACAATGGAGCGTCATCTTTTATTCCTCTCTCTTCCTACATTACTGAAAACGATGCTATCAATTTAATCCTCGAAAGCGGAAAAGAGGTTATAATCCATACAGTCATTACTGGCGGTCAAGCTTTACGCGACACGCTCAATGGCTTTGCCTCATTGGTTGAACAGATGCCAGACAATGCTAAACTTGTTATATGGCTTAATGAGTTCTTTGGTTATATTGAAGCTGAAGGTAAAATTTTTGAAGAAATGAAGATCTATCAGAACAACAAAGATCGGGTCTATGGCATCGTCCGCATCGCACGCCACACAGCAAGTACCTTCGGCGAAGATGTGAAACTCATGCTAGATAAAAAACTTTCCTTTGAGGAAATTAACCAATCGCCAGAGTTTGGTATCATGTCAAAGTCAAGACTTATGAAAGTTAAAAACAATATTTTTGAGCAACTTGGAACGATCATTTAGGGAGATTTAAATGATCGACTTTGATGAATTACGAAAGCAAGTTGCAATTAAGCACAACGTCCTGATTGGAAAAGATGATCCAATTCTGGTAACAGTTACTGTCAATGATATTGTTTTAAGTCACTACCTCGACAAAATTTCTAATCAATATGAAGAGGCAAACAGGGCTTTAATGAGTCATTTACAACAGCAAGTTGAGTATTCTAAAGAAATTGCTGGGCAAGTTATCACAGACGCTTCTAATTATATTAGCGTGCAAGTGCAGCAAGCAGCCACTGCTATTCTCAATGAGATGAAAAACGATCTGCAAAGACAGACCACCAAAGCTCAGGCTATAAGCCATGAAGCCAGGGTTAGCAATAGAGAAGCGCAAACAGCAAAGAGCAGCGCATATTTAGCAGCAGTTTTGGCTGGAATTGCAGCAGTGATTACCGTAGCTGCTCTTTTCGTAATTCTTGCTAAGTGAGACCTAAATATTTTTACAATGAATATACTGGGGTTTTTAATGTCCATAACGTGTAAATATTGAATAAACAATACTACATTAAGTATGCCTTAGATTATTTGACTCGTAAGCTAATCACCCGTGTTTTATTGGGTATTGCGTCACTCATTATCTTCCACCAATAATTCATCTAAACGTAAATTTTTAATACCAATGGCTTTAGCGCATTGCAAAAAAAACTTAAAGGTAAATTTGCCTAGGTTAATATTTTTGTTTATATTTTCTGGTCTCATTTCGACACCTATTTTAGATAGGGCTACGCTCATACCCTCGTAATTTATGCCTTTCTTGGTTAATTCACTTTTTAGAATATTTGTTGCCGCTATTTCCCATCCAGATTTTTTGGCCATACGTACCTCAATAACTATTTAGATATCAATATAACTAATTAGGTTTAAATAAGCAATTTAAGTGTTGACTGCAGCACGCTTTGGGTTATAATAAGTTCTATATAGTTATTTTGATAACTATATAGAACTTATTAAGGAAATAATGATGAACGCCTGCGAAAACATATTTGGTAACGTTATGTACGGTTATAGCCGTGCTCAAGCAATTGAAGAGGGTGTATTGATAGATGTATCTCCTACTGCACAAACATCAGGGTTTAAATTACCTGTTGCGGTGACCCGTTCAGTTTGGCATACGTATATTGAATGGACTAATGATGATAGCGAGCAACAAACAAGTCAAAATCAGTCCGGCAGGTTAGCGGATGTGCTTTGGATGCTATATTCAGCATGCAAAAGAAATGGGGATGAATCATCTATCCAATATCAACTAAACGTTATCCCGCGTGATGGCCAATCAATCAAACCTCAGTTGATCTCCCTAAAAGCGGTCATCGATGATGGTGACAACGGGGAGGCCGTTATCACCATCATGCTACCTACAGAGGATTAACAACATCGAGTTAAGCGGGTTTTACAAGAACCCGCTTAATTAACCAATCAATTAACCAGAAGGAAATTAATATGATTAAAAGCATCATACGAAAAATTTGCTATCCACGCCAAACTTTTCTTGAAATCAAACTAAAAAGAAAAGGCAAAAAACTAATGATGGTTTATTATCTCAACTAACCAATTAACAGTTATTTTTAGGGTTTATTTAATTTAAAAAGGGAATGAGTAAATGAAAGTAAAAGCAAATCAAAAAATCGCAAGTGTTGTTATTGGTGTTACATTGCTAGGGTTATCTGGCTGCACATCAATCGATCCTTATACTGGCCAAACTCGCGCATCTGATACGACTATAGGCACAGGTATCGGTGCTGTTGCTGGTGCAGGCATTGGTGCACTTATTGGCGGTGAAAGGGGTGCTTACATTGGCGCAGGCGTTGGTGCATTGGGTGGCGGCGCGATCGGATATAACATGGATAAACAAAACGAAGAATTAAGGCAAGCACTAGTTGGGTCTGGTGTCCAAGTTAGAAAAGTCGGCAATACTATTCAGTTAATCATGGCATCTGATGTAACGTTTGCAACTAATCAAGCTGCTATTCAAGATGGCTTCTACCCCACCTTAGATTCCGTTGCCATGGTATTCAAAAAATATAATCAGAACACCATTAACATTACAGGCTATACTGATAGCACAGGCAACCCCTCTTATAATCAACAGTTGTCTGAGCAACGCGCGCAAAGCGTAGGTAATTATCTCATTTCACGTGGTGTATCTTCTAACCGTGTTTATACCAATGGATTAGGCCAACGCAACCCTGTTGCATCTAATGCTACACCTTCGGGCAGAGCAATGAATAGACGCGTGGTTATTATGCTAAGACCAATTTAAAATACTTATCGGGGCAGGAAGGGTTTATGATTCTTCCTGTTCTGGTATTAATAGGTGATTTTTCATTTTATTCAATAGATTGCTGAAATGTGCTGCCTTTTCTACCACCTTAAACACTGAAACACTATTGACATGAGGACATTAATGTCCTATTATATTCCTATACAAGGGATCTGATTATGAAGGTAAAGCAATTTATCCAGAAGCTCCGCAGAATAGGAGTTGAAATTATTGATGGGCGGGGGAAAGGAGGTCATGTGTTAGCTAAATATAATGGCAAACAAACCACTATTCCTACTCATGGTGATGCAGATATGGGAAATATTTTCCTTAAAAAAATCTGCAAGCAATTAGGAATAAAATTTGAAGACCTGTAACAGGAGGAACTTATGCAACAAGCATATCCAGTAATTTTAACAAAAGATGGTCATAGTATTATTGCAGAATTTCCTGATGTTCCTGAAGCAATGACAGTAGGATCAGATAATGACAATGCATTAGAATGGGCTCAAGATGCGTTAGTGGTTGCTTTGTCTGGTTACTTAGATGAAAGAATAGATATTCCTCAGCCATCCAGGCCGAAAGCTGGTCAAAAAACAGTGGCTTTACCGCCATTGATTGCTTCCAAGCTAGCAATTTATCAAGCAATGCGTGAGCAAGGTATTACACAATCCGAATTGGCTGATAAGCTGCACTGTGATGCAAGACAAATTCGTCGTTTGCTTGATCTTGATCATCATTCTCGAATGGATTTTATTGATGATGCTTTACACGAATTAGGCAAAATGCTTGTCGTTGATATTCAACCATTGGTAGCAAAAAAACAGAGCGATATTAATAAAAAAATGAGAGCACAAGTTTAAGAAAAATCAAATAATAAATCGTGCAGTATTCTAGAGTTAAATGAGGTTATAATTTCATGGTGTTCGTATATAAATGTAAATTGACTAAAAATGATGATGCAGAATCTATTATTGTGGATGGGATGCAAGTAGGCATTATAGCACCTTGCATCCAAGATGTTTCTCCATTCTCCTATTCGACTGCCGACTTAAAAAACTTTTTACAGAAAATAGATCATCTCAAAAAAGATTCTTTAATGCCCGAATATTTTAATCGCATCGCATTGAATATCGAGCAGCTATTAGAAACTAATTAAATTTTATTTATTTTCTGATTTTAAAGAAAATAAAAGTTATGATATTTATACAGAGGGAGTCTTTGTCATGACAAACAAAGAATATTGCCCATTTTGTGGAGAGAAGGCTTACTATCATCAGACCAAGCCTTTTACATTACGCTATAAAAAGCATGTCATCACTGTGCAGCAACCAGGCCATTGGTGCAATTCATGCCATGAGAGTGTTATTGGTGATGATGATCGCAAAGCAACGCAAAAAGAATTGCAATCCTTCAGATCCAAAGTTGATGGTCTGCTGACGCCAGATGCAATCAAAAGTATTCGCTTAAAACTTCACATAAGGCAAGACCAAGCGGGGGAATTGTTTGGTGGGGGCATGAATGCGTTTAGTCGTTATGAGCAGGGATTAACACCTATTCCCAGGTCAACAAGCCAACTTCTCAGGATATTGGAGAAGCACCCGGATCTTTTAATAGAATTAAATAGCGGAGATAGACAATCTATCGTATGAGTCAGAAAAGATAAATATATTAATAACGTAAGAAAGGATCAGATAATATCATGAAATATGAAAACTTTGGGCAGGGTAAATATTATTATTTTCGCTCCGAAGGTGCTTGGGGTGTTAAGCTACAGGGTGCTAATGAAATTGTAGCGAAAGTATGTGATAAAAATTATGCTGGCTTAATTGCTGACCTTCTAAATCGATTTGGTAAAGAATACGATCTTCTGACTCATTTAGAATATGAAATTTTAAATAAAAATAGTAATTAATTTAGGGCTTTTATAATGGACATTGTTTTTTTTATATGGGAAAAATCTGAAAGAATCGGATTGACGTTATCTTTAGCAGGTCTATCATTATTTTTGAACTGGTATGCCCGACATCAAGAAAGTCTACCAGCTAATACAGGAGATATTTTGGCAGGGACATTGGCAGAACCTAGTCATATGATATCAAAAATAATGTGGTATATGACTATTACATCTTTGGCTATCTATTTAGGTAGGAAGATTGTAGATAATATTCGCGGCAAGATATCATTTTAGTAGTAATATTTACATAGGCCTAATGTGATGAATAAAAAAGAATCGACTTTAACAAGAGCTGCAAAGCCTAATTTAATACCCAAAAATAATTCAGTAGTAATGGTAAAAGTTTGGTTTTTAAGACTAAAAAATCAGAAGAATTCATTGCAATGGCATCAATACGAAATTAATGATATCTATAATGCTTATTATCAAACCAACGAAGTCCCATCCACAGTTGTTATTCAAGGAGGATGCATTGAGAATGAACCACAAAAGAATTTAGTATATTCCCATAGCGTAACTAATATCTTGAATAGATTTAAAATAAGAAGCGCTCATGAATTGATGTTTCTTCTAGCACAACACCCCAAAAACCAAAAAATTCCATGTGAATACTGCAAAGAGGGATTTGTATTTACTAATAGGACAAGTAAAACAGTGACTTGCGGTCATAGTCATTATTGCCGCTTTGAGAATTGCAAAGAACCATTAAAAGATTATTCGTATTGTGATAAACATAGGCACTCCAATAGAGGCATAGAGTACAACTCTTCCAATGTTTCACACGCTCCTTCTCAGATTAACAGGGGAGATATTTTAACAAACTACGCTTATACTAACAGTATGGCTAATTTTGATGTTAACCATTTATTTGATACAAAATCTAAAGTGGGAACAGATTTTCCGGCCTATATTACAGCCGAAGAAAAGGGTACAGAAGTACAGCATAATTTTTATTCTGGTATGATTTTTCTTAAAACATCCCCTGAAATTCATAAGCATGCAACAATGATTGCAAAGGCTCATGGTAAAGATCTTAATACTTGGATAGAAGAGTTACTTCTTTCATCTTTTTGATCACGAGAAACAACCCACTTTAGGAATGATAAAGATTTCAGACTATAAGTAAGACATCTCATAAAATTTAATTTTTTCCGCTGGTAATGCCAGTTACCGGCCTAGCTTTAAGTCCTGGGGTGGCTAGCTCGAAGTGCAACCCCATTTTCTATTGACTAAAGCTCTTTTCTACTTTTTCTTAGATCCTATCCATCAATAAAATATGAATGTGGTCATCAAAGTATTTTTTCCACTCAGCCTGAGCACCCACATATTTATCAAATGTATCTCTAGTTTCATCGTAGGTTATTAATCCTTGATTTACTTTTTTTACTTCATACAGCCAACGCTTCTCCGCAGTCAGGTATTCTTCATTAAGTGATTCTGACTTCTCAAATATTTTTAAATCATCAATAGATATTGTACGCATGTGCGCTCCCCACTTTAATTAAGCTATTTTATACATTTAGTCTTTAATTTTACGAGCCGAATTACAAGCTGTCTTGTGATTTCAATTGCAGAATCTAATTCACATGAATCATTAAATTCTCTGAGGTGCGTCAGATCTGGGCTATATAATACATAATCGCGTCTATATATTAACTCATCTAAGTTATCTTTAGCATATTCTAACGCAGTTGTAAGCTCATCATATTTATAGGTATGGCCGAAGTAGTATAAGTTTTCCAAAAGATCTTGATTTTCACTAGTAAATTCAATCTCAGTCTTTTGACCAATATTATTATTTTTTATTAGTTGATCTAGATCATTAATATTGATAGGAATAACATCTAAGATTGTTCTTAAAATTGAGTGCTTTAGGACGAGCATTATATCGGCTATCGTTATTAACTGAGACTTATTGCTTAAATAAGTGAAAGCAGCTCTTAAATCATCTAATGAAATCTGAATATCATTTTCCATTATAGTTTCAACTAAGTCATGATAGTGAAAATCATCTACTACATATCGATCTCTAACAGATTTCCAGTAATAAATATCTAGGCGAAGCATTTCAATATTAAATAGCATTTCAGGAACAATAGATGATGGCACTTTGTTTGAATAATACCGTGTATAATTATTTTCTATCTTTCTGTAAACTCTAAATGTTTCCTCAGACTCAATATGTAGGCTTATGAGCATTGGATTTAACTCGTTTATGCTATTAGAAGTAGATGAGTACATATAATTAATAAACTTCTTAAAGTTAGTAAGCATAATGATCCTATTAAATATCTAATACTAACCTAATTTTCTGTTTAGTTTAATAAACTGCTCATTAAGGATTGGCACCTCGAGGTGAATTTGAGTCAGCTTTATCAACCAGGAAATGAGAATACCGATCTTTACAACCATCAATCAATATTTGAAGTTCCGTTGATAACTTCTCAAGCTCTTTATCGGACTCATCAATATTTATTAGCTGATTAAGTATTGTATTTTGCTTAATTACCACAGGATCATTGGGGTATCCTAATGAGGATTGGAATTCTTTAACTAACTTCAATTGTCTTTCTTTACTTTCCTTTCTTAAATCATCAATCTTTTTTAAATGCATTAGGTCATCAGAAACCATTTTTATTACATTAAATAAACTATCTAAAATATTATTAAAGATTTTCTTATCCGCGCGGTTCGGCATTGATATACATTTCTCTATTGCTTCACAATATCTAGATATAAGATCAATGTCTGATTTTAAAGATTCTTTCCTTTCATGAAGGATTTTATTACTATCATATTGCATTTTTTTAAATAAATAATCATCAGACGATAGATCAAACATACTTTCCTCCTAATATTATCTACCCATCCTAGGTGCTGATTGGTCGTTTTCATTAGCATTACTCTGGGTCTGCCCTGCTATGTCGTCAGCAAAAGGATCATCGTAGTGAGATAATTTACTACTTAATGTATCGCCTTCAAGGAACATATTACCTATACTTAACATTTTCTCTTTATTGGAGATAGATGATTCAGGTTGGATTGATTCTTCGCTTGTAAATTCTCTGTCCATAAATGATTCATCCATATATCCTTTTTCCACTAATGAATCTACCTCATATACTAGATTGGACATAAAACTTATTAACGTATCTCTTTCACCAATTAAGTTTTCAGCGGAATCCTTATCATGTTCGATCTGACTTGTTAAAGAGGTGACATCAGCAGTTGATTGAGCCACATTTTCAAATCCATTTTGACTTTTAATATGCTTTGCAAATATATCGGCTAATTCATTATTGCCTATTTTCTCAAGTGCAGATTGAGATACAAACGCAGGCAATTGTGCATAAACGGCATCTTGAATATTTTCAGCTGTTACCATATTTTTAAATATATTATCTGATAACTTTCTACCGATAGATTTAAACTCATCTTTGTTTATATAGTTATTAATATTGGAGTGATCATAATGAAAATAGTTAGCCTTATCAGAGAATATCAATTCCTTAAATTCTTGTATTTTTGAGAGTATAATGTCCTTCTTCGCTATGTTTTCATTGATACGATTTTGCAAAAATTCTATGCGTCTAGTTAATAGTTTTATCTCCGCCCTGATTGCCTTTATCAAATTAGCCAATCGTTCTTGGAGTTCTAATAAAGTACTAACTTCTTTATGATACGCGGTAGAATCTTTAATAGGATAAAGTGTAGCGTTAAGATCTCGAAGAGATTGTATATATTTTTCCATCTCTCTATCAAATTCATCTCTTTCCTTCTTAGCTTTTTTAACATTAATTAACATCTCTTCAAATTGATTGTCATTAACAATTCGATAAATGACGGCTTGGGCTTTTATAAAATCACGGCGAATTTTTTCAGGACCATACAGATTTAATTGGTGATCAGCCAATGTACTTTCATCTTGGGTTTTCTTTTCGGTCCTATCCATGACACATCCCCGTTTAAAATGTGTGATACTAGTTATAGAGACAATTTTGCATTTCTTGATCAATTATTAAGAAGGCTTTACAATTAGATTAAACCAAATTGATCAAAAAATGTGTAAAACTACACAAATTATGTAGAATTGAGTTAATTATTAATTACTTACGGGGATATTGTTATGCCTACCACACGAGACGAAATCAACAGTTACCTTGAAAATATCCATGGACCAAGTTATAGAAAGATAAAAAAGATCGTAGAAAGAATGAATACAGTGGCTGCTAACCTTAATCTATTGCATGTCACCACACAAAAATTGATGGTTGATATTCATTTTTGCTTATATCCCAAATTCAAATTAGCTCCTGTTATCTGGGATCAGCAGTTGGAAAGTATCACTAAATTACTACAAACCGCTCAGGTTGCTAAGGCACAATGGGATATTGATCAAAAATTTATAGATGATTTTGCTTCTAAAGGTGATGGTGTCTTAAAGACATATAAAGATACAGTTGATATTGTCCTGTCCAAACCAGCAAACGCATCCCCAGATGTTAATAACTTTCTCGCTACGATTAAACGAGAAGTTTCAGCAACTTATGATGTAGCTGCTCGAGGGTTTGAACTATATGGTAATGCCACTGCTGATCTTTCAAATTTGATTCGGGAATACAATACAGCCTTAATAGGTGCTGATAAATTATTTACTTCACAGAAGACCTCTACATTAGGATCTACAAGCCTATCAAGTTCCCCAGAAAATACGGCGGCCACGTCATCAAGAGCTTCTAGTTCTAGTGTAAGCTCCACTTCAAGTTCGCCTTCTTCTGCTTCATCTTCTCGCGCTGCGTCGCCTTCTAAGCCCGTAGCAGCTAGTTTAGCATCTAGCTCACACTCCCAATTTAAGACTGGACAGCCTGATCAAACAGCAGCTCAACAACCTGTAAATAATAAAAAGCCAAAGAAGCATGGTAGCGGAGGCTGCAATATAATGTAACTTAGTTAATAGGCTAAATATAATGAATATTTAGCCTATTAATCTCAAATTAAGCTATAATGAAAGTTAGAATAATTATGAGTGACCAAATGATGGAAACTAATAATAATATTTTAGCCACCCTTAATCAGAATATCTCTCCGCTCAATAATAAACTCATTCGTGTAAAAAAGCGCTTAGATCTTACTAAAGATAATATAATAAACGTTTTTGATGCGTATAGTTTTATCATGTCGCATAAAAGCACCCTAAGAAAATTACTATCAAAAAATGATGATGCAATATTCGATGTCTTGTTTTCTATCAGAGAGCCTTGTGTCAAATTTAAAATTTTAGCTGAGCAATATAAAATTGATAGAGATGAGTTTCTCATTAAATTCTTTCAACAAAACCCTATCTTACTAAATCAACAGCATGAAAATATGAGAAAAATGAAAGAATTGTTAGGTAGTAGTAAAAGTGAAGAAGAGGCTAATAAAATTAAATTGCTACTCGATACATTTCAAATTCAGCTTGACTCAATAGAAACAGATTTTTTGGAATTTAATAATTTTTACCAATCTGGTACTGTTGAGAAATTAATAGATGAGTGTGAAACAACAATTCAGTCTATCTTCGAAAAAGCTAAACCACATTAAAAAATGTTCCCGTTTAGTTGGTAATATGGTCATATTACCAACTATTTTTTTGTTATGGCCGATAAAGCGTCTTACCGGCCTTATATCCCTCAGCAAATCATTGAATTAATACATGTTATTAAATAACAATGTTATCATTTCGAGGATAATATTTACAAACAGTCTTGATGCGCATATTATATGCACACTAATACGTCACCTGCCTCTACTACTCTACTAACTTAACTATTGATGGGAAAAAAATGAAAAGCCAGTTAAGCGCCCTTTTTTTGTTAATATATTGCGGTATCACTTCAGCAAATACTCGTACCGTTTACTGCCCTGAAAGCATCATTTGCGACGAATCTAATAATATTTCTTCATGTAAAGTGAATTGGGGTCAGGGAAATACAGCAAAATGGGAAACGGGAGAATTAAGTTATGGTAGTGCTGTCCAGTCTGGAACTTACCAATTTGAAAAATCCCAAGCACCCTATGATGCTATCGATAAAGCGTCCATGCATGGATATTGTTCATATGGATATAAAGTAAACGCTAAGATAACCAAATATATTTTCATACATGGTAATAGTTTTCAGGCCAGTTCATTTCCATTAGACAACAATAACTGGACAATGGCTTCTACAGCAAATGATGGCGTTTTTGCAAATTGTTATTCTAGTAACCCTTTTGAGTGCCCTTTAGCCATGCAGTCGTAATAAATGAATATGGCCGTAACCGTTATCCAAGCATATTTGTTAATGATGAGACTATGACTCCATGAATAAGTTAAATTGTGACTTCATAAAACAGTATCATCCTTATGTTTTAAAATACCTCATTCGTGCAATAGAAAAAATACGTGTTCAAGAAAATCTGAATCTTCGGGCAATTGCAGAATTTAATCAATTATTGATTTGTCATAATGCAACCGCTCGCTTAAACTTGCTAACGCGATGGATTAGTCTTTATATTTCAGACAAACGTGCGTATCAGTGTTATTTAGCCATTCACCAACATATCTCTCGAAATAAGCTTCAGCACCCTATCCGTACGGCACTAAAATAGTCTTGGGGTTTATAAAAGCAACAAATTGTGGCAGAATCGCGCTTTATTAAAAAGGATAAAACGTGAAAAAATCTACAACTTTAGCTGACATTAAAAAATTAACTAGTGGAATTAAGAAATTTAGTGCTGAATTATCCAAGATGCGCGATCAACTTAAAAAATTAAAAGTTCGTGCAAAAGATGAAAAAGCAGCTGCAAAACTAGCTGCTATTGCAAAGAAAAAAGCAGCGCTTGAGAAGAAAAAGTCTAAGGTGACAAAAAAAGCAGCTCCAAAAACATCAAAATCTACTAAGGCAAAACCTAGTAAAGTAACACCTGCCAAAGCTGCTCGTAAAAAGTCAGCTAAGAAATAGCTAAGCGTCAGATGCCATTAGTCAGACTAGTGGCATCTTGCGACATAACATAATAAGAGTGCAGCTTCAGCTGCTCCTATGACAATAGCGCTTTAATGAGAATAAGTCTCGGATATATAATAAAAAAATTATGTAAATAATGCATAAAATTCAAATAGTTAATGGTCTTCATCTAGTGATTTAAAGAATATTTAATAGTAGAATATTATAGTATACTAACTTATCTCCTAATATTTTATTTAAGAACGGCAGGCTATGCATAAAGAAAAGTCCTCATTTTTAGAATTCTTCGAGTTTGCGACCTCTCCCATGAGAGAAGCCGCAGCCTATGAAGCTTTGTGGGATAATGATACTGCTTCAGTAAAATCTATTTCTGAAAAAGTGTTTAAGAAGAATTTTATAAGCTTTTCCTCTCTTATAGATCCAGAAGTGGTAGATCGATATCTCAAAGTTATAAATCATAAGTTCGAAGAGATGAATTACAATATTGGTATGCATTTTCTAGGAGATGCAGAATATCCTGATAAACTATTAGATGCCAAATACCCCACACCTTTTATATATTTTTCAGGGAAATGGGATTTAGCGTTTTCACCTTCTGTGGCAATAGTAGGAACACGAAACCCTAGTCCTGAAGGGATAAAACGTACCATACAATTAGTTCGTAACTTGGTAGCAGATAATTTTACTATTACATCCGGTCTAGCTGCTGGTATTGATACAGCTGCACATCAGGCCGCTATAGATCTTAAAGGTAATACTATAGGGGTAATTGGTACGCCCATTTCAGAACACTATCCACGAAGCAATAGCGCATTACAAAAGAAAATTGCCTCAGAACATCTCTTAATTAGCCAAGTGCCATTTATAAAATATGATCACCAGGATTATCGAAAGAATAGATTTTTCTTTCCCGAACGCAATAAAACTATGTCAGCCTTAACCATGGCTACAATTATTGTAGAGGCTGGAGAAACATCGGGATCGCTAATTCAGGCAAAAGCTGCTCTTGAGCAAGGCAGGAAATTGTTTATATTAGACAGCTGTTTTCACAATGAAAATCTTACCTGGCCCAAAAAATATGAGGGCATGGGAGCAATACGTGTCAGAGATTATTCAGATATTATTAATTCGTTAGGCTCAGCTAATCAGGAATTCAAAAATTAAACTTCTTAAATCTGATATTTACACTTTAACTCAGCATTTAGACTTAGAATTAAGTGACAAATTCTGTTACTGGCGTGAATATACACCTGGTGAAAAATATTCTCATAGTGAGACCAATCAATTAATCCATAATTTAAAAATTGAAGTTACTGCTTCGAATAGAATCCACCATAAAGAGCAGGCTATTCAGTACATTGCTAAAGAACTAACTGAAGTCCTTCCTAGAGATAGCACCTATCAAGATTTTACTTTTGTACCAATACCGCCTTCTAAGATTAAATCAGACCCATTATACGATGATAGATTGTGCAAAATCTTAGACGTTGTCTCTAATAGAAAAAACATTACCCTGGATATAAGAAATATTATTACTCAAAGTCAGACTACACAAGCAGCGCATTTCACACAAAAACGCATGTCTGTAAATGAGCTATGCAATATTTATGATATCGATTTATCTCAAATAGAACCGATTCCCAAAAATGTCTTTATATTCGATGACATTTTAACTAAAGGTACGCATTTTAAAGCCGTGCAAAAAATGTTAAAGACTGTTTGGCCAAATGCAAATATGTTTGGTCTGTTTATTGCCAGATCCAAATATTGCACACTTGTCTAACAAATTTATATGGGTATAATAGTACATCTACAACCCATTTCATTAGTGCAACTTTCATAAGGGAGCTCAGGCAAATCATGTAAGAGATCAATCCGATTTTCGATCTTTAAACATTCTTCACAAGATGCTCCGCACCCAAGTATTCTTCCTTGCTCAATGCCACATGCCTCCATTTTTTTTATCTGATTAATATAAATTATATGAAATCGCATCATGCGCACCGTAGTTAAAATATCAAATTTAGATTTCCATTGAAAATTTGAAGGAACCCACTTTGGCGACATTTCTCCATGTAGTAAATGACTAATTGATGTTACAACGTGTAATATTTCCCATTCTATTTCAGACAATTCCCCTAATATCTTAGGTCGCAAAGTGAAAATCATTTTTAACTCTTGGATATCTGCTGAAGTCATTCTAGGAGGAACTTTAAGTGCGAAAGGATTTGGTAGTGAAAAATCCAGCTTCTTAGATTCATAATCTTGTATTGTAAGGCTTGCCTTTTCAAAGTCACGAGAACTCAATGCTGTTAGTAATATAGCTATTACTCCATCTAATTTACTTTTTTGATTATTAATATAATTAGAAACTTTAACGCGGGCTTCAGCAGAACATTGAAATATCATCTTTGAGCCATATAATTTAAGCATTCCTTCTTCGTCTGCTGCCATCAGGCGATCAACCAATTCATGTTTATTTCCACTAACCTGTAGGCTTCGTTCTTTAAGCATTTTTTTGAGGCTAGCAGCGGTATTACTATATTCTACTTTAGCATTGAGTGGAGCAGACACAATTAGACCATTTTCAATGCAACGATTAAGACTGACTTGGGGCGATTCGCCTAGTAATGACTCCCAATGATCTGGTACGCTATTCACAATATCTTTTGGCTTTAAGAACCGACTTAGAAGATTTAGATACACTTCATTATTCCAATCCACATCAATTCTATTTTCCTGGCGTTTTGCATGAGCAGCAGAATCTACTTTAGCTAGCTTTTTTTTATTAAAAAATCGTCGAAATAGATGCATTATAGTTTCCTGCTTATAAATCTTAAAAATTAAAAGCCCTTTCTTGACCACCCTATCCAGCAAACCTTAGTTCTAATAATGCCCCATTATCGGCACTTAAACGTTGTAGGGGGTAGATTTAGCGCTTACTTAATAATTAATCAGGTTTGCGCTGGCGGCAAATCCACTCTATGCACTTGTACGCAAGCTTGCGACAATTACACAAAATTTATATGCATCAATTTAATAAAAGTTGCGCCGATAGATGATACCCAATATATAACATTAATTGTTTTAACTATTGCAGCAGCAACCTTAGAGCCTTGGTCAAGCCCTAAGTAAATAATTATTTTCTGCGGAAGAAATAATACAAAATCAATCCAATACAACGGATTGATTGAATCAAAGCATCTTTTTTTATAAACCCCGATTGCTTGGCAAAAAAAACTATGCATATTATTGATGATTGCCCCCTTGAACTTCATCATGTTATCAAACAACGATACATATGCATTACTTACATTCATTGGGTCTATCATTTCGCTAATTAATACCTGGGGATCTTTCAACCCAGCTTTTTTGAAGAGCTCAATAATTTCTTGTTGATTTTCATGAATCAACCAATCAGATTTCTGAGTTATATATTTTTCATAAGTATTTTTCAGCGATGTTAATCGTCTATATCTAAAAAAATTTAATGTTGCTTTGTAGATTACAGTGATGAGAAATATAACAATCATAATTATTGCAATATGCATAAATATCCTTACAAGAGGTAAGTTGGGCAGCCCCACAAAAATCCTGAATTTTTATTTGAGATTTAATAATTTTCTAGCTTCTTTAATATCAATTTAAAAACCTATACACGTGCTTTTCAAGCAAATGAAAAAGATTTTCTCCAGTTAAAAGAATTATATTTTTATCTTTGCAAACTCATAAGCATCGAAACTATATGCTGATTGATTCCATCTTGAAAAAATTAAACCTATTTAACATGCTTATCGATCTCTTCTTTAGCAAGTGATTTAATTGCGCTTTCAGCAGCCTCTATGTCTGGATAAGTATTATTTAAAGTAATCATAGGGGTTAGAACATACTGTGATGTGAATATTGTAATAACAGCATTACCGCCAAATGATTTATCTTTTCCATAAGCTGAATAGTTGAAAGCAATACTTTTATAAGTGTCACTACCATCCTTTCTATTTTCACTCATAAAACTCTCCTAACTTAAAGATGCTATAAGTGTTATATAGCATTGATAGTCATCATATTTACTAGAAACAAAGGAATATAAATAAATTTTATTTCTTTGTAATATGAATATTTTCAGGCTGAATCCAAAATACCTTTCCATTCTTCCAAGTGCAAACTGGGTTGCCTGCTTGCTTATGTTTTAATAAAGCAGCATGAATGCCTAATTGAATAATTTCACGTACTTTTTCAGCGTCATTCAAGATTTTTGAAATTTGATCTTCATTTTTTTGGGGCTTCATCGTATACCTCTACCAACTTGTCCCAGATAGCGGGATGTTGAATATCTAATTGGTTGTTCATTTTTGATGCGATTTCAGTAAAACTCTCTATATCTGTATTATCGTACATTTGCCATGAATCTGCTATGGGCGCATACAGCTGAAAGAAATTCTTAAGACCCGTATGATAACGCCGTCTAACCGTCTCCTCAGGCACAAAATGTCCGCCCATTTTGACCCGTTCGGATACGCGTAATACTGCCAAATCAGGACTGGCCAGCCTTAAAAAGGTAAGGTGGAATAAATACCCCTGCTTTTTAAGCTCCACTATCCAAGGAGCAAAGCTTCGGCTAGCGAGCGTTGTTTCAAAGGCAAAATTTTCGTTTTCCTTCGCTAAATAATGCATACGCGCTAACATCGCTCTCCCTGCTTGAATCGCGACTTTTTCGGGTGCAAAAGCACTTAAGCCTGCGGCAATTGTATCGGCATTAACAAAATGACTAATGTGTAACGCTTGGTCTAATAAAGCGGGTGCGGCTGTCGTTTTGCCTGCTCCATTTGGTCCAGCAATAATAATTACATGCGGCATTAAGCAATTCCTTTTTCTAGCATGGTTTGTAACTGTTGATTAACACCAACGAGCTGCGCTTTTTCTTGCAAGATCTCTATCTTTTCATCGGTTAGCTGTTGATTTAAATCTTTTAATGATTGCATCTCATGTTGTAGCATGATCAGCTGGTGATTTAACACGGCTGTGTCTTTCTCAACAGCGCTCAGCTGCTGAGTGTTTTCTAAGTATTTTTGTTCTAATTGCTGATGTTGTTGCTGCCGATGCTTATTAGCCACTTCTACTTGTTGATAGGTTTGTTCCAAGTTATGGTGTAGGTTGGTTAATAGCTTCAATTCATTCAAAGCCGCATGATATTCGTTATTTAACTTCTCTAAGTCTTTGGTGGCTTCTTGATGTCGATAAAATAATTGCTGGCGATCCGCTTCAGTTATTTTCAATTGTTGCTCAGCGGCTTGACGAATACGTTGCTCGTATTGCAGCTGCTCTGCCTGCAGAGCTTGCTCTTCTAGCCGTTGGAGCCGCGTACTTTCACGGAAATGCTCTAAATTTTCTTGAGCACGTTGATGCAGGATGCGCATTTCAGCGACCAGCGCCTCTTTATCCTGTAATTGCTGCAACAACCCTTCATTATCTTTAGTTTTCTCAGTTAACTGCTGCGTCTCTATATGCAGCTGCTCTTGTAGCAAAAGCTTACCCTGGCTTGTCTCTTTGTGAGAAGCTAATAATTCATTATATTGGGCTGTTAATGCTTCCAATGTTTGTTTTGACGTAGCAAGTTGTTCCTGCGCCTCTGCTTGCAAGGCTTGTGCCGCGTCATTTGCTTGAGCATAGAGACGCTGCCAAGCACCTGTCATGAAGTTCAAGACATCATCCGGCAACTCGTTGCCATTAACGATAGAAGAAAGTGAATGTTGGTGTCGCCACTCACGCAGAAAACCCGCAATCGTTGAATTGCTGCCTGTGCCTAATTCGCGGCGTATGAGTTCGATGGTGGGCTTGTCGCCTTGGCCAGTTAATTGATTAGCAATCTTAAAGACTTCCGTTTGGGTAATACCAGGACGCGCCATGTGTCATTTGTCAAAGATAAGTTCAGCAGGCACCCCGTAAATTCAGCTTTACTTCTGCCAGAGTTGAGTTCAGCATTGCCGCAAATTGGTTCAGCAAATGGCATTTTTGACAAAGTAGCGTTCTCTAAATGGCAATTAATTCATGGTACTAAAAATACAACCCGGTGTCATTGTTACCTTCAACGGGCAACGATACAAAATTAAATCCCCCTTAAATTTAGAACGAGTGTTAATTGAACCATTAGGTTCTGGCGAAGCAATCTCAGCATTACTATCAAATCTTCAGCCCGCAACACCCGATAATAGACAATCTAGTGAAAAGACGCATGGTGCAAGAGCAATAATTGAATTCAAAGAAAAAGATTGGGCCGAGGCCAAAAAACGAGAAAAATTGATCCGGCCACTTGCCACAACAATTTGCTCAAGGGAGGATGCTCGAAAGATAGGCGCTAAATTAGGAATATCTTCGCGCTACGTTTATAAACTGATCAAGCGCTACCAAGAATCGGATTGCAAACTCACTTCATTACTTCCCAGCAAACGAAATGGAGGGGCCGGCAAAGGCCGCATTAATAAAGAAATTGAAAAAATAATTCAAGCCAGCATTAATGAATTCTACCTGACAAGGCAAAAATTTAGGATTAGTGTTGTTGTCCAAGAAGTATTACGCCGCTGTCATTATAGCAACCTCAAAATGCCATCAGATAGAACCGTTCGCAGAAGAATTGAATGTGTCCAGGCTAAACATGCTCTTATGAAAAGAGAAGGTGCCAAGGTTGCACGAGAAGAATATTCGCCAATCATAGGCTCATTCCCTGAAGTAAAACAGCCATTAGCGGTATTACAAATTGATCACACGCCCGTTGATTTAATCATCGTTGACGAATTTCATAGGAAGCCTATCGGCAGGCCTTATTTAACAGTGGCAATCGATGTATTTAGCCGTTGCATAACAGGATTTTGCTTATCATTAGAAGCGCCCTCTGCTGTATCTGTAGGCTTATGTTTGAGCCACTCAATTTTTGATAAAGACACCTGGCTTTCTGATCGAAAAATCAACACCAGCTGGCCGATATGGGGAAAGCCTGATGTCATTTATGTTGATAATGCTTCTGAATTTCACAGTGAAGCATTGCAGCGAGGATGCGATGCTCATGGAATCCAAATCAAATATCGTCCAATTGCACAACCGCATTTTGGTGGTATTGTTGAAAGAGTCATTGGCACCATGATGCAGCATATCCATCAACTACCTGGCACCACGTTCTCGAATATAGCTGAACGCGGTGATTATCCATCTGAGAAAAAAGCAGTACTCACTTTGGCTGAGTTGGAGCAATGGCTAACCATCTCGATCACCGATTATTATCATCAAAAAATCCATAGTGGCATTAGCTTGCCACCGATAGAAAAATATAAAGCAGGGATTTTAGGTGATGAGAGCCATAAAGGCTGTGGATATTTTCCGCGTATTCAAAATAAAAAGTTATTCCTAATTGATTTTTTACCTATTGAAAGACGTACGCTACAGCGACATGGTTTTATGCTGGATCATATTACGTATTATAGTAATGCCTTATCACCAATGATCGCTAATAGGAAAAAATATGGGCCTTTCATTATCCGGCGTGACCCACGTGATATCAGTCATATTTACATCTTAGATCCTGAGAGTCATACCTATTTAGAAATCCCATACCGAACCTTATCGAGACCAACTGTTACATTGTGGGAACATCGCCAAGCTTTGAATTTTTTACGTGAAAAAGGAATTGAGAAAAAGGATGAAACTCTAATCTTCCAAGCAGTAGAAAAATTACGTGAGATTACCAAAGAAGCAACAAAGCGTAGTAAGTCTGCAAGGCGTCAACATGAGCGTACTCATCAGGCGCAGATGATGATAACAACACCAATCCAGGAACAATTTGAACAATATGCTTCAAAAACAGGTTCAACACAGCCAGCACGACCATTTGAGGATATTGAAATATGGTAGATATACAAGCTGAACATTTATTACCTGAGATCAGGCCTCTTCTACAGCTTACCGATTCTGAACGAATTATGCATATTGAAAAAGATAATTGGATTGGCTATTCACGAGCAAGGCAAGTATTAAATAAATTACAAGCTTTGTATTCTCATCCACAACGCCAGCGCATGCCAAACTTATTAATTATTGGCCCAACGAATAATGGAAAGTCCATGATTATTGAAAAGTTCTGTCGTGACTATCCACCAATAAAGGAAAAATTTAAACCAACATACAATTATAGAATAGAAGAAAGGGATGTGTTGGTAGAATTGCCCATTTTATCTGTGCAAATGTTACCCGCTCCTGACATCCGCAGATTTTACCGTACTATTTTTGACAAGATACGCGCTGGAGGTGGATTTGAAACAATGTTGCTTCATGCATCACCACTTGAAGATAATGTCATCAAAGTATTAACGCATTTTAAAGTAAAGATGCTAATCATCGATGAGATTCATAACGTTCTTGCTGGCCGAAATGATAAGCAACATGAATTTTTAAATGCTCTACGCTATTTAGGTAATGCTTTAAAAATTCCGATTGTTTGTGTTGGCACTAAAGACGCTTATCTTGCAATACGCAGTGATGCACAGTTGGAAAACCGCTTTGAACCTTTTTTGCTTTCAGCATGGAAAGCAAGTCAAGAATACGAATCATTACTGGCTAGCCTAATGGCTATTTTACCGCTTAAGTTTCCTTCCAATCTAAATCATCCACCCCTTTCCAGGTATATTTTGGAAAAAAGCGATGGGATTTTAGGTGAAATATTTACATTAGTAAGACGAGCTGCGGTGATGGCTATACACTCAGGACGTGAGATGATCGATGAAAATCTGTTAAAAGAAATCGACTATCACTCCCCCACTGAGCGTATACGGCTTTTTGAACGTCATATTGCTGGGGCTGCCTGAAGATCAATTATCTTGGATTTTTTTCAATACACTAGCGGCAGCATTTTCTTCAAAACGCTGAGCTGCTTCAATATATTCCATAACTGTATTCACATTTTTCCAGCGCCCTTGCCGCATAATAGCAGAAAGAGCTGCGCCATCACGGCTAGCAGAAGTAGCTAGTCCTCGTCGCAAACTGTGGCTGCTAAAATTTTCTGCCTGTGGAATCTCAGCATCACGAGCACGTTTCACCAGAATATTACTAACGGATAGCGGCGCAAGCGGTGCACCATTAAGATGCCCTTCCAAATGTATTCGGCGAAATAGAGGACCGCTTGTTATTTTAGATTGCTCAATCCATTGTTTTAATGCTCGCACGGGACATAGTTGCTCATTACCGTATGGAATAGCGCAATAGCGACCTTCATGTGTTTGATCTGTTTTTGAATGAGGGATTAAAATATCGATGCCTTGATCTTTCCAATCCACATGCTCATAACAAATAGCAACAATTTCACTTCGCCTAAAAGCGCCAAAGAAGGCGAGCTGTAATAACGCGCTATCGCGCGACGCACGTAATCTATTCTCTGTATTAAGATAAGCAACAATCTTTATTAAATGTTCTGGCAATAGCGGCGGAGCCTTATCTTTGGGTTTGCCGTGTGTGCGCATAATCCCAGCCAGTGTCTTACTAACCGATGGGTGCTGAGTGGGGTCAGGAAGCCCCTGGTAAATATGCCAATTTTTTAATGCTGTTAAGCGCCGCGCTAGCGTACGTGGATTAAGTTCTTTTGCAAATGCCTGTAGATAAATAAGAATGGTTTCTGTGCTGGCAGGTAGCTCACCACCCCATTTTTCAAAATGCTGGATATCAGCTCGATAGGCACGACGAGTGTTCTCACTGGTTGCAGCGGTAATGTAAGGGTTGCTAAAAGGTACTGTAATGGACTGCTTTTCATTACGTAATATTATGCCCTCATTTAAAACAGTTAACTCCTTGTCCAAGTTTAACTCCTTTTAAGCAATAGCTGAGATCCGGGGTATTCGTCTTATTTTACAGGACTATTTTTAAAGTAAAAGCTATATTATTAAGATAACAATCATTATCTCAATATGTTTTTTAGTAGGAAAATTAGTTGATACTACTAATATTTAACATTATATTATGATTTACATAAAAATATGATTAGGTGTCAGGAGAGAATATGTCACGGCCAGGAGTCACTTATAACGATATTGCGAATGCTGCACAGCAACTATCTGCCCAGGGCAAAAACCCCACTATTGAAAGCATTCGTTCGCTAACCGGCACAGGTAGCAGCACTACCATTGCCCAACATTTAAAGGCCTGGAAAGTCAGGCAAGATCAAACCAAGCTACTCTGCCTCAAAGAAAACCTTCCCGAAGAAATTGTCCTGACCATGAAGGGTCTGTGGGGACGTGTCATTAGCCAGGGAGAAGAGAAATTAATGGCGATTACGCAAGACTTCGAGCAAACGACATCTGCGTTTAAAGAGCAGAATACAAAGCTTGAAGAAGAAAACGTCCGTTGGCAGCAGCAACACCATGAAATAAAACAAGAAAAAGACAGGGTTGCACATGATAAATCAGCTTTAGAGCAAGTCATTAGACAGCTAGAAAACGAAAAAATCGCACTCACTGTTACACAGGAGAACTCATTCAAACAGCTACAAGAAAAGCAAGATCGAATTAATGAGATCCACCGTTTAAATCAGCAAGTGCAAGCTAATTTAGAACATTATCGTGAAGCATCTCGGGAACAGCGAATGCTTGATCAACAACGCCATGAACAAGCACAAGTACAATTAGAGCAAACTGTTCAACAGCTCAAACAAGAATTAACAGCAGTGAAGCAAGAAAGAAACTCTCTTCAGCATGAGTTAGAAAAAACACGACAGGCAAGCAAGGCTTTACAAAACCAGAATGATCTGCTTACCTCGCAGAATGAAACAATCAAATCTCGATGGGATTTGGCTCAAAAAGAAGTGATTCAACACTCTCACGCTGAACAGCATTGGCGAAATCAGTGTCAAAAAACTCAGGAAAAATTAGATGAGCAGAATGCTTCACTTATCAGCTTACAGACACAAATGGCTGTACTCTCCCAAAAATTGTCTGACGCTCAAGGTACGCTGAAAGAAGTAAGCGAGCAAAATAAATTTCTTGCCCATGAAAAGTGGATACTCGGCCAGGAAAACGCTCAATTAATTGGACAATTAACCCAGCTAGAAAAGGTGATTTTATAATGAGCAATTGCGAATGCCAGCAAATAGCCGGCACGATAACTGATCGAAAAATTTTAACAATTGCTCTGGCACTAAACGCTGCCATGTTCATCATAGGGCTAATTGCCGGTGTATTAGCACAATCCACAGGCCTTATTGCAGATTCTCTAGACATGCTCGCTGACGCTTCTGTTTATGGCTTAGGGCTTCTCGCAATAAATCGTAGTACACAGTTTAAAAATATGACTGCTATGTTTAGCGGTAGCTTACTTCTCCTCTTAAGTGTCTGGATATTGCTTGATGTCGGACGACGAGCATGGTTTGGCAGTTTTCCCGATAGCACAGTGATGATAATCATTGCTTGTATTTCATTAGTAGTAAATGGAGCCGTGTTATCTATGCTGGGTAAATTTCGTCATGGTGAAATCCATCTACGAGCAACCTGGATTTTTACTCGCGCAGATGTGATTGTGAATATCGGTGTCATTATCTCGGGTGTGTTAGTAGCTTTGACTAACTCAAGATATGCAGACTTGATAGTCGGATTTGTCATCTGCCTATATGTTATTAAGGAGGCCTGCGAGATTATTAGTAGCGCCCATAAGGAACGAATTGCTTAATAAAGAGATCTGTGCTGAACTCTACTTTAGCAGGCTAAACTTATCTTTGAAAAATGACACCATGTGATCCCTCATCAATTTCATTTAGTAACATTGAATGTTAAATTAACATTTTTTGAATGAAACGAATAGGCAAAATATTACTATTTTTTACTTTCGATAAGAATATTTATCATAGGTTATCTTAAAATTTGGTATACTCAGCAAACGTAATGCGTCCATCAACAAGGAATCTGTGCATGCATGATAATGACGATCAAACCAGCCTCGCAACACTAGAAAAAGCAACACTCGTAGCGATCTCCCCTGCCACAAGTTTAAATAATCCCTATATAGCGCTTGCCACCAGCGACAATACGCGACGCGCCTATCGTCACGACATCCGTCACTTTGAAACGTGGGGTGGGAGGCTCCCCGCACAAACTGCACAAATCGCTCAGTATTTAGAAGCGCACGCGGCGACCTTCAATCCACACACGTTAGCGAGGCGCTTAATCGCCCTTCGTCACTGGCATGCTTACCAAGGATTTGCTGACCCCACAGCCCATGCAGTGATCCAGAAAACGATGAAAGGTATCCAGCGTGTGCATGGTAAGCCAACGCAGAAGGCACACGCCCTAACGCCCAGTGAACTCGTCACGCTACATCAATACCTAGCGCAACAAGGAACACTCATCGCAACGCGTGATGATGCACTAATACAGATAGGCTTTTTTGGCGCCCTACGAGGCAGTGAGCTGGTAGGGATGCGAGTGGAAGATATTACGTGGCATGATGCAGGCATTGAAATCCTACTCCCCTCTTCTAAAACAGATCCCACGCACGCCGGTCAACGTTGTGTCATTAAGCCAGGTAAAGAAACCTTATGCCCTATTCGCGCTTTAACCGATTGGTTAGCAAAGAGCGGCATCGAGCAAGGACCCATTTTTACCCGCATCCGCAAAAATGATAAAATAGGCATGAATTCGCTGAATCCCCTATCGGTTACGGCTATTTTAAAAGCCCGCGCAAAACAAGCGGGACTCCCACAGGTGGCACAATTAAGCAGTCATAGTTTGCGCCGTGGATTTGCAACCAGTGCCGCGCTCGCCGGGGAACGCTTACAAACAATTATGCGTGATTGTCGATGGAAAAGCCCTCATATCGCGATGGGGTATATTGAACAAGCTGATCAAATGACTGATCATGCCAGCGCAAAGATTTTAGACAGCATCAATCAAATAAAGACGTGATACCTACGTAGCAATATCTTTAAGTGGTATTTTTAATATCGTTTTGTAAGAATGAAATATTCAAGGATGAGAGGTGAGACCATGTTAAGAATCATGATAATCGGACTAGTCAGTATTGTTTTAAGCGCATGTGGCCTCGCTAACCGTATCAATGCCGAAAGAGACATGACTACGTCTAAAAAAGTCTATCAAGCGTGTTTAGCACAACACCCTAATGAAGTTGCTACTTGTGATAGCACACGTCTCACTTATGAAGCCGATCTGCAAACTTATCAAGCGCTAAACGCCAATCGCCCGCAAGCTGTCTACGTTAGCAATTTTCATTAAATGCGTTCTTCCTTAAGAGTTGAGTAGTCGGCATTGACAACAGTCTAATGCCGCATTACTCTTTCCATCCCGCCTGCATACCGTCCTCTTCTCCTTGCCATCAATAAGGTTATTTATGAAAGAACTGGATAAGCTGCCATTTCAGAAAGTTTTAGAGTTATACAATTTAAAGTGTGATGCAGAAAAACGACATGACGTTACTAAATTAGATCGCCTGGCTGAGCAATTCCCGTCTCTTTTTAGTAAAGCGTTTGAAGATTATATGAATCGACTAAAAGCGAGCGCTAAGTTATTAGATGCAAAACATGGCAGTTCGTTTAACCAATATTTTGGCATAGTTATCCATTGATGCACAACTTTTAAGACCAGTTATCCCCAGAAATTGTGGATAACGTGAAGATGGCGCGAAATAGAATGCTAATTTAATGCGATGTATCTTCCATACAGTTTATTTAATACGCGAAATTAATTTCTCAATTTCTTCTGGCGATTGTATGTTAATTATTAGGTGACCTCTACCATTAACATTAAGTTTTATTTTCACCTTGGATGAAAGTTTACCTGTTAATGCGCTTGTCCATAAGTCTATATTTTGATCGAATTTGTTTTCTTTTATTGATTCATCGGCATTCATGTTTTTTATCAGTTTTTCTGTTTCTCTTACTGATAGTTTATTGTCAATAATTGTATGTGCAACTTTTTGCTGATCGTCATGCCGGAGTGATAATAAAGAACGGGCATGCCCCATTTCAATCAAGCCATCGGCTAGTAATATCTTTATACTATCATGGAGTGCGACTAGACGAATTAGATTAGTAACCGCTGATCGAGAGCGCCCCACACGTTTTGCAATTTCTTCATGGGTAAGTTCAAATTCTTCTTTTAGCCTATACAATGAAAGACTTTCATCAATAGCATTTAATGACTCTCGCTGAATATTTTCAATTAATGCAAATGCTAATGCAGTTTGATTATCAATTTTCTTTACAATCGCCGGGACTGATGTGAGATTTGCTAGCTTTGCAGCAAGGAAACGCCTTTCTCCCGCCACGATTTCATATTTATCCTTCCTCAGCTCGCGCACAAGCAAAGGTTGCAAAATACCATCTTCTTTTATAGATGCTGCTAGCTCCTCAAGTAATTGGTTATTAAAACTTGTTCGGGGCTGATATTTCCCTTCAACAAGATTCTCTACCAAAATTTGTGTTATAACTTGTATGTTATTCGGGCTTTCCTCAGGCGAATAATCTAAGCTTCCTGCTGTTAGCCCTCTTATATGCTCTAATCCTTTTAACGTAATCCCTACCATGCTACTCTCCTTAGCAACTATTGGTTATCATTAAACTCCCTGTAACTGTCGGATTTAATGTGATTGTTATCCAGCCCGTAAACGTCGGTATTTGTATTAAAGTTGAAGCCCCGTAAATGTCAGTTTTATTCAATATTACGTATATATTCATCACATGTCATAAATGGATAATCATCTTCTATCATCTGCTTCTCCATCATACTTTTAAAAATGGCATAAATTGACTTATTACCAAGCCCGGATTGTTTAAATTTTTTTCTGCTATATTGGTCAAGTGAGTTTTCAAAATCTAATAAGAGCTTACTTTGAACGTCTACAGATAATGTATTCACGTATAGTTCTAAGCGATTACGCATATAGTCAACATATTCAATTTTTCTTTTTTCATATAAATCATCTCTATTTTGTACTACACAATCTATAGCTTGTATTTTTTGGGTATTTTGTCTTTTACCAGACTTACCATGCTGAAAATTTTCCTTCAGAGCTTTAATTATGTATCCAGCTTTGTCCTTAATACGATTAGATTGGTAACTCTTAGAAGATTTAACTAGATGTATTTTTTCTAAAATATATTCATCGGGATATATTTCCAGTAATTCGCGAATTTTTCTTTTTTCAATAAAGAACTCATTAGATAAAATGTCTTCTGCTTTGTTATTAATCGAATGTTCTACGTGAATCATTGTAGAATTGCTCGTAATTCTAAACCTGAGCTTTAATACCTTTCTGCCTGATTTAACAATTTCTGGGATTATATGTATGTTTGAGTATTTGTTAACTTCATTTATTGCGGTATCTAGAACTCTTCTTTTAAAATCACAAAATAACTTATATTTACCTATATCAACACCCATTAATTTCCGAAACACATCTAATGACATCCAGCCAGTTGAGGGTAATCCTTGATATCTAATACAGTTTTCATAAAGGGCTAGCCCATATGATGATTTAAACTGCGCCATGATATTTAAATCAATCTTTCCATAAATTTTAGGATTAAATAGGTATTCTCGGAGCAGCGAGCTAAATTCATAAGTACATATCCCTTTCTCAATATCAGCGGCAGATATGAGGGAACTGGCTCTCCATTTCACAATTTCTGGATTATTTGATTCAAGTACATTCCATTCAATTATTGTACCTATTAAATTGAGTAAAGATTTTTTCACAACATTGATATCTTTGCTGTTAAACCCTATAAGCTCACAAAGTTTTTTTATAGTGATTTTATGAACTAATTGCACTGATAGATCGTGATATGCGTTGTAAATTAATGCATTAAATAATTTCCTCTGGACTAACGATATATCGCTAGAAGAATGAATTGCATTTATATGCTTCTTGAGCTCTTGTTTATGATGAACATCATTTTCAATTATCACCATAGCTATTCCCTGCATTTCAATGATAGGTTATCTAATTCGGTTAACCGAATTTGGTCAAATTGCATCCTAATTCGGTTAACCGAATTAGGATTTACAAGCTAATCGACTAAATCTATGAAATTCTTGATTTGTAAACATAATTTATCAAAATCAAGTTGCTCACTGTATTTTTTATTAAAAACAAGACAAGCAGCACCTTTTTGATCAAGCCTGAGAGTGAACATTTTTTTTCCGTTTTTTGACTCGAATGTTGTGCTAGTAATGGGTAAAGACTTCCCTTCATTAATTGAGGATTCTTGCATTTGAAATCGCTTTTCCAGTGCATTGGAGGAATTAATCTTGCTTCCTATTTCCGGAGCTAATTTTATTAATATGTTTTTAGCCTTAATACCAAAATTTAGTAAACTAACAATTTTTATTGCCATAGCAGTAGAGAGTTTATGCACATCTGGTAGCAGTAATACTAGATCCTCAGGAATTTTAGCAAAATTCAATAATTCACTTAGATTTGAAGCTGATATGTTAAGAAATTGAGCGAGCTGTTTTTCATTAGAAAAAGTACCATCATTAATCAGTCTCTTGTAAAGGAGAGCATTGGAATAATTACTAACATTCTTTCTGAATTTATTTTCTGCATCTTGACAGACAATCGCATCCTGATTTGATAAAGTGACTCGCTTTATTGCTAAAAATGGAATTTTTAGTTCTAAACATGCAAGATGCCTACGCCTACCAAAAATAATCTCATACTTAATTTTACCATGTGGATTTGGATGTTGTCTTATTAACCCTGGTTGTAATTGTTTATTATTCTTTATAGATTGAATTAGTTCCTGTATCTCACCCATTTCTTGGCTCGAACGATTAGCATATTGCCAGGGTTCACATTCCTCTGGATCAACATCTACAAGCTCATTCTCAGAAAATTCTATTCCGGATTTTGTCTGAAAGCTCTGAAGATGTGCGTTTGGGTTAACGCGATCTAATGCATGTTTGTTAGTAGCTCTGTCGATGTCCGGTGTATTATTAAGAGAAACGGGTTTAATTTCACCTTCTCTTAATAGCATTCCAAGTGGACCAGAATAATGAATTTCTTTCGTTTTATCCATGAGCTAGCTCCTTTTTATCTTCTGTTGAATGTTCTTGTGCTTGATAAGACCATACATCTTTAAAGCCTTCTATAATTTCGTCAGTAACCTCATCAAGATGTTTAATAGCACGCAAATGTGCAGCTATACTGCCTCTTGGTTTTGAAATATCATAGATCGTTGAAATTTCATTTGCTGCTTTAGATACTTCCACTGTATCGCACATATGCTTAGCTAAGATTAGCCCTCCTAATAATCCTCTTATCATGCTATCAACAGCTTTAGCTTCTTTGTCAGCTTTATGTTTTGATAGTAGAAACCTGCAATAATCTAATTGATTAATATTAATCTGTTTAAAAAGATTCGAGAGAGAAGATGCGTATGTAACGAAACTAGAATATGATTCAATTTGGGGAGGAATAGGGATAATTAAGCCATTACAGGAAATAAGTGCATTAAGTGTAAGAACAGCTAGGTTTGGACCACAGTCAATCAAGATAACATCGTAGTTTTCTTTTACTAAGTCCAATGCGGTTTTAACTCTATGAAATGGTGATCCAAGAGATTTTTGATTATTATATTCAGTGTTTGGTAACAACAGGTCACAATCCTGAATCGCAAGATTGGCAGGGATGAGATGAAGACCATCAAAATGGGTTTTCAGGATAATGCCATGAATCAAATTTGGATCTGAAACCAAAGTATTTGTTATTGTATCCTCATAGTCGAGTTCTAAATCAGGTATTAAACCGGAAGTGAGTAATGTAGCAGTTCCTTGCCCATCAAAATCTAAGATTAAACATCGTAATCCCGTAATTGCCAGTTTTTTTGCTAGATCAACAGCTGTTTGTGTTTTAGCAACTCCGCCTTTTAAATTAGTAACAGCGATAACAAAAGGTTTAGATCCTACTGGACGTTTATATCGTGTATTTGCTAATTCTCTAAAATAATTAATTGCGGTAAGTGTAAGCTTAATTCCATTACCATTTTTCCCCCCTTTTTTTTCT
>JBAQCP010000260.1:0-2056 GCA_049294295.1 Gammaproteobacteria bacterium
GGCAGACGTTATTCGTGATGTTAAATTCACTAATGGTATACGGCAGGAAGAGGAAAATAGGTCAGTGAATGAGAGAGCAGCCGCCTAATGCAAAATATCTCATACACAACATTTGACTATAGCTCTATTAAATATTCTTGTTACCCAAATAAAAAATAATGATCCTAATAAAATAATTACTGTTATAAAAAAATTAAAATTTAAACAAATAAATGTGATGATAAAAATAAAATTTATAACAAGCGGTAATGATTTAAATACAAAGTCAAACATAAGGGTGTCCAAGCCATTTATAGCTTGATACAATTTAACCGAAATTTCCCCAGGAAATTTCCCCTTAAAAAATACAAATTTATTTCTAAAAATACCATTAAATGTCTGCCTGTAAGCATTTGCTAAAATTTTATTTTCAAAATTTGGATAAACAATAAATTGAAATTCATTAAACAACCTCTCCAATATCATTAATAAAGCATATATGGCCATATAATTAACCACTAAAGAGTGATGATCTATGTTGTCAAATACGTTTTTCAAAATAACAGGTAGGGTCACGGTACATAATGAAGATACTACCATCAATAAAAATGTTGCAAGTAAACCTTGTATGGACTTTTTTTCAAGGTATCTTAAAATTAACTTATTAAATCTATTCATGATGGTTTTTAGCTCAATACCCCCATCAACCAAGACGGTATGGGGGTATTTTGCAAAAAAATTATAGCTTTTTACATTTAGGATGAGCACATGGAACTATGCATTGCTTGCACGTTTTAGCCTGCATATTCAATTTTTTAAAAATATTGCTATTTAATCTTGCATCTACCCATTTAGTTTGCATTTTTGATTCACCTTAAAGTTAAATAATATTGATTTTTACGAGATTTTATTTGCAAAACTAACATGCACAAACACCTATGTCTTTGGTGAAACTTAGAATGTATGTATATTTAGTATGCATAGAATTTTCAATGAGGATGGTGTTAGGAATTGCGCAAATATAAGCAATAAAATTGTATAAAAAATTGGTAGCTTTTTATTGAGAAAATATTTGTATGAGATTTTTGTGTGGAGGGAGAACTTAATTCGAATTATAACTTTTTTATGATTGTTAGCAAGTATTTTTTATCTTGCTTAAATCATCTCCACAATTAGAAACGCCTATCAGCTATTAAATAATTCTTCTGGTCTATTTAATTATTAACGTACTTTTTCTTAAGCCTACGCTTAAAAGTTAAATAATGGCATGCCCGCACCAATGCTAACGATTGAGCACCGGCCAAAGCCATTTGGAACTTAAGCTCACTCATGATATTTCAGTCCTCAGTTGTCTTATCTTCCCTTATACATGAGGATGAAGCAGATAAGATCATGGATAGCATGAAAAGGGTGGAGTTGACTGTGGGAAACGATTAATTATAGATAACTATTTGATAACATTAATTAAATTATCAGTATCACGCACTGAACGATGTTAGTCGATTAACTTGCGGGATACTGATACACAATGCTGATTCGTTTAGACATCAATATTATATTGATTCAATCAGGCATCAATTATATATTGATTTCTATAGACATTAACATATAATTACATTAGACGTTAAAAATTAGTGAGCCCTAAATGAACTGTTTAAAGTGTCGTATACAAATTGATCATCCAAGCTCTGCGCATTATGGCTTACATCCTGATTGCTTTACTGAATGGTTTAAAGCATCCAAAACGGCAGAATTCGTTAGCCTACAAAGAAGATCCAGCACTTCAGATCAATCTACCAACCAAACCCCACAAAATACTAGTTTTTTCCATGGAAAATTCAAAAAGTACTCAGCAGATCTTGAGAGCCAATCATACATACTAAAAATGAGACAGGATGGAGCACCAGAACTACCAGAGGTAGAATATCTCTGCAACCAAATTGGCAAATTGTGATCTTGCCCCGACTTTGTAGACACAGTCATGCGACAATTTTAAATTGATTCTCAAACACTTCAGGTGCGATTGAACCAATAGCGGAATGTCGACGAACCCGATTGTAATACACTTCAATGTACT
>JBAQCP010000261.1:0-14305 GCA_049294295.1 Gammaproteobacteria bacterium
GGAATCTATTTATAACGATACTTCTGCTGTATGTTTGAAATGGGTTCCCGCTTTCGCGGGAATGACAGTAGTGGCTCGCAATGACGGCGATAAAGCAACCCGGCTGAGCGGTCACCCGGGCTACAAAAAAGGAAGCAACATCTCAAGGAGAACCCACGTGCCAGATGTTTACCCTGTTCCCTCATCTATCGCCAAACAAACTCACCTCACAATCGAACAATACAAACATCAATACCAAGAATCCCTAAAAGACCCACAAACCTTCTGGGCTCAACAAGCAACCAACTATATCGATTGGTTCACCCCATGGAAAACGGTCTTAACAGGTGACTTTAAAAACCTCAATATACGTTGGTTCGACGGCGCTCAACTAAACATGGCTCATAATTGCCTAGATCGTCATCTAAAAGAAAGAGCTGATCAACCTGCGATTATCTGGGAAAGCGACGATCCCACCAAATCAGAAATCATCACCTATCAAGTTTTGCATCAGCGTGTCAGCCGTTTTGCCAATGCACTAAAAAAAATCGGCGCCAAAAAGGGTAGCCACATTTGTATTTATTTACCAATGATTCCAGAAGCCGCCATTGCCATGCTAGCTTGTGCAAGAATAGGGGCCATTCATTCCGTTGTCTTTGCTGGTTTTTCAGCAGAAGCATTAAAAACTAGAATCATCGATGCAGAATGCGATGTTTTAATTACGGCTAATGAAAGTATTAGAGGCGGTAAAAGCACCCCACTAAAAAAACAAGCTGATACAGCCATTGAGGGTACTGGTATTAAGTATGTCGTCGTTGTTCAGCATAGTAATAATAATGTTGAAATGCGTAACGGTCGAGATCATTGGTATCATGAATTAATAGAATCGGTGACCGATGACTGTCCTGTAGAACCGATGGATGCAAATGACCCGCTTTTTATTTTATATACTTCGGGCTCTACAGGAAAACCTAAAGGTATTTTGCACGGTACCGGCGGATACGCAGTTTTCGCAGCGATGACTCACAAGTTAATATTCGATTACCAAGAGAAAGAAATTTATTGGTGTACCGCAGATATTGGTTGGGTAACGGGGCATACCTACATGGTTTACGGCCCTCTGTTGAACGGAGCGACGACACTCATGTTTGAAGGTGTTCCTAACTTTCCGACAGCCGCTAGATTTTGGGAGATCATCGATAAGCATCAAGTTAATATTTTCTATACTGCGCCAACAGCATTGCGTGCTTTAAGGCGTGAGGGCGATAGTTTAGTTAAAAAGACCAGTCGAAAAAGTTTGCGTATATTAGGCACAGTCGGTGAACCAATTAATGCAGCTGCTTGGGAATGGTATTACCAGGTGATTGGTGATAATCGCTGTCCCATTGTTGATACGTGGTGGCAAACTGAAACAGGTGGTATTTTGATTAGTCCCTTACCCGGTGCCACACCGTTGAAGCCTGGCTCTGCTGCATGGCCATTTTTAGGCATTGAGGCAGATATTGTTGATGATCAAGGTAAACCGGTTGCGGATGGCGTCATGGGCAAATTAATCATCAAGCAGCCTTGGCCTGGCATGATGCAAACCGTTTATAAAAACCACGAACGTTTTGTTGAAGCGTATTTTAAAGATATCCCTGGTTGTTACTTAACAGGTGATCAAGCAACGCGCGATGCAGATGGTTATTATGAGATAATTGGTCGCAGTGATGATGTGATTAAAATGTCAGGTCATCGTATAGGCACACAAGAAGTAGAAAATGCGCTAATGCATCATATATCCATTGCCGAAGCCGCTGTTGTTGCTGTGGCAGATGAGATAAAAGGTCAAAATATTTATGCATTTATTTCATTAAAAGTGGGTGTAGTCACCAGCGAGGAATTGAAAAAAGAGTTATCAAATACCGTACGAGAATATGTCAGTGCCATTGCGGTTCCTGGCTATATTCAGTTCGCTAAAGATTTGCCTAAAACTCGTTCAGGTAAAATTATGCGGCGAATATTGCGAAAAATTGCGAATAATGAGATAGAAGATTTGGGCGATTTAACGACCTTGGCAGATCCAGGGGTTGTTGATATATTATTGGCAGAGAGGCAGATAAAATAAGAGTGAAGCCCGCATGAAATGCGGGCTTTTTATTAACAATAATAAACGGGCTACACAGCTGTCTTAATGAGCCATATTAAAATCTAAGTTGTACATAATCCAAAGCGAACCACCCACTAAAATGCCAATAATCAGCAAGATGAATAAGAAAGGCAGTAAATTCCACTGACCTTCTTTGCTAGCATTTAAGCGAATAAAGAAGACAGATTGCACGATTAACTGAATCACGGCTAATACAGAGAGCGCGATATACAGATTGGTTTCAGTTAATACTTGCTTAACTACCAACCCAAATGACGCAATTGTTAAAATGATGCATAAGCCAAAACCAATCAAGTAGCCAGAAAGTGTTTTCTGGCCGCTAGTGTTTTCTACATGAGTGTCTAGATGCGCCATTATATCGCTCCCATTAAATAAACAATGGTAAATACAAAAATCCAAATAACGTCTAAAAATGCCCAGAACAAACCTAGGTAAGTAAAGCGTCTACGAATGGCAGGCGTCATTTTAAATACGCATAGTTGCAGCATAGTTACTAGCATCCACAATAAACCAATTGCCACGTGTAAACCGTGTGTGCCAACCAATGTAAAGAATGAAGATAATGAGGCACTGTTTTGCCAGGTGTGACCTTCGTTTGCTAGATTAATAAATTCATTCACTTCCAACACAACAAATGAAGCGCCTAATACAAACGTAATCGCAAGCCAAGCAATGACTGTTTTCAGTTTGTTTTTGTAAAGCGCTAATGTTGCCATACCGTAAGTAAAGCTACTCACTAACAAAATAATGGTTTCAGCAAAAATATAAGGAACACTAATTAATTCCTTTAATGCAGGACCGCCAAAAACATTGTTATGCAACACCGCGAAGGTTGCAAAAATGGAAGCAAATAAAATACAGTCGCTAAGGATATATAGCCAAAAGCCAAAAATATCCATGTTGTCTGCATCATGATGGTGATCGTGTGCTAATGCATGTGTCATTCTGTCATCCCCTAAACGTTTTGTGTTTCTAATTGTTCAGCATCTTTTTGAACATCAGCTGCTTTCAAATAGTAATCAATATTCATATCGAATGTACGGACGATGAGTGTCAGTGCAATTCCCACTAAACCAGCAATCGCTAACCAGTTCATGTGCCAGATAATAGCAAAACCAAACACACCACTAAGCATCGCCATGATAAAGCCAGCGCCAGTATTTTTTGGCATATGGATATCGCTATAGTGAGTCGTCACCACGGCATTAGGGTTAGCTAGTTTTTCTTGCTTAGCTTCCCAGAAAGCATCTAAACCATGCACAACAGGAGTAACTGCAAAGTTATAGAAAGGTGCTGGAGATGGAATAGACCATTCTAACGTTCTGCCATCCCAAGGATCGCCCGTCAAATCTCTCAATTTTTCACGGTTCTTAAGGCTGACAATGATTTGTAAGAGTTGGAATAAGATGCCGCATACCACTACGCCTGCACCGACAGCAGCGACGACCAAGAATGGTTGCCAACCATTTGCTGCATCGTAATGGCTTAAGCGTCTAGTCATGCCCATTAAACCAAGAATATAAAGAGGAACAAACGCTAAGTAGAAGCCTACTAACCAGCACCAGAAAGCGCATTTACCCAATGTTTCATCTAACTTGAAGCCAAATGCTTTAGGGAACCAGTAAGTTAAACCAGCAATATAACCAAATACTACACCGCCAATAATCACATTGTGGAAATGCGCAATGAGGAACAAGCTGTTATGTACTTGGTAATCAATAGCAGGCACTGCCATCATGACACCTGTCATGCCGCCAAATGTAAAGGTGGTGATAAAGCCAATGGTCCATAACATAGGCGTGGTAAATGTGATGCGGCCACGGCACATAGTAAATAACCAGTTAAATATTTTCACACCAGTTGGAATAGAAATAATCATCGTCGTGATGCCAAAGAAGGCGTTGACATTCGCACCAGCCCCCATGGTGAAGAAATGATGTAACCATACAATAAAGGATAAAATTGTAATACAGCCTGTTGCCCACACCATGGTGACATAACCAAAGATGTATTTTTTGGAGAAAGTGGCAACCACTTCAGAGAAAATACCAAAAGCAGGTAAAACTAAAATGTAAACTTCAGGATGACCCCAGATCCAAATCATGTTGATGTACATCATGGGATTACCGCCCATATCAGCGGTGAAGAAATGCATACCAAAGTAGCGGTCTAAAAATAACATACCGAGGGTAACTGTTAACACAGGGAATGCTAATACCACCAAGATCATGGAGCAGAAAGCCGTCCAAGCGAAAATAGGCATTCTCATCATGGTCATGCCAGGGCAGCGCATTTTTAAAACGGTGACGACAAAGTTAATACCGGATAAGAGTGTACCTATACCCGAAATCTGTAATGCCCAAATGTAGTAATCAACACCAACGCCTGGGCTATAAGCTAATTCAGATAATGGTGGATAAGCGAGCCAACCAGTTGCAGCGAAATCACCAACCACCAAGGACAGGTTAATTAACATCGCACCAACAACAGCTAACCAAAAACTTAACGAGTTTAAGAACGGAAAGGCAACGTCACGTGCGCCAATTTGCAAAGGCAGCACAATGTTAATCAAGCCGAACATGAAAGGCATCGCCATGAAGAAAATCATGATCACGCCATGCGCGGTAAAAATCTGGTCGTAATGCTCAGGCGGCAAATAACCAGCTGAATCACCGACTGCAATCGCTTGCTGGATACGCATCATCACCGCATCACTAATACCACGTAGTAACATCACAAACGCTAAGATGATGTACATGATACCAATTTTTTTATGATCAACAGTGGTTAGCCAATCTTTCCATAACCACGTCCATTTTTTAAAATAAAATAATGAACCAATAATGGTGATAGCTATTAATCCCATAAAGCTCGCTGCACCCATAATAATGGGATTCGTGTAGGGAATCGCTTCTAACGTTAAATTGCCTAATAAATTATCCAGCATGGTTGTGTGCACCTTTATTATTTTTCTCGTCAGCTAATATTGTTTCTTTTTCATCAGGAGATTTCATATCATGCATAGGCATCATGTATTTCATAATAGATGCTTCAAAAATTTCTTTACCAGCTGATGAGTAATACTGAACAACATTACGTTGGCTAGGTTTCACCAATCGATCATATTCAGCCATCGTTAGCTTGGAAGGGGAGGCTTGCGCGGTTTTCACCCATTGATGGAATTCATCTGGCGTGCCTGCATGTACAATGAAGTTCATATCAGAGAAACCTTCACCGGTGAAATTAGCTGCCATGCCGCGGTAGTCACCAGGGGCATCAGCAATTAAATTCAATTTAGTTTGCATGCCAGCCATCGCATAAATTTGCCCGGCTAGTTGTGGAATTTGGATGGAATTCATGGGGCCTTCAGCCGTAATTAAAAACTGTACCGGCACACCAACAGGAATATTAACGTAGTTAACAGTCGCAACATGTTCATCAGGATAGATAAACAACCATTTCCATTCTAACGAAATCGCTTGAATGATAACTGGCTTAGCACCATTGGTTGCTAATGATTTGTATGGATCTAAACGATAAGAGCTTACCCAGGTAATCACACCTAAAATAGCAATAATCACACAAGGAATAGACCACCAAATAATCTCTAACGTGGTGCTATGAGACCAATTAGGAGAATAGGTCGCCTTCGTATTGCTTGCGCGATAACGCCAGCAAAATGCAAAAGTGAGAATAAAAACCGGGATAACAACAATTAACATCAACCAAACAGACGTCAGCATAATATGCTTTTCATCTGCGGCGATCATCCCTTTAGGGTTTAAAAGAGCAGCTTTACAACCGCTCAACATTAGCGCAAGCCCAGATAAAATGGCTGCTGAAAAGATACGTTGAATGTGACTCAAAATGATCTATCCCCGGTGTTATGTATGTTTAGTGCGCGCATATTAGCATATGTCTTTTCATTGGCCAATATAGTTATGCGAATTTTAAGTCATGGGGATTTGAATTTAGCTGGATATTTTTCTTCATATATCAACCAGTAGGGGTCAGGCTGGTTGATATATGCTCAAATAATTACTGAGAATGGAGTGGCGTCTGATGAAGCGATGGTTTTAGCAGGGAATAGGTTTGTGCATGGACTAACATGGCCTTACTAGAGGCCTGCTGATAGGCAGCGGCAGCTTTTGTATAGCTCTGGTTTAGGACATCTATTTTTTTAAATACTAACATTATCTATCCTTATCGCATGAATGAATCGCTATAATTTACCTTGTTTTTTTAGGGGATGTCTCTCGTTGGGGAGGTGAAATCATGGCGGGAAATTCTATTTTCCTGTATACAGTCACTTAATAAATGGAGGAGTTCTCATGAGTGCAAATATTCAAATCAAATTGTTAGCAAATTGTCCTGAGCATATTCCTGCCCTTGCTCAGTTGTGGTTGGATGAATTGGGTGCTAAGTGGATTCCTAATGCCAGCACCGAGCGTGCTACAGAAGTTTATAAGGAACACTTAAATACCAATGACTTACCAATGACGTTTGTCATGGTAGACAGCGATAAGCCCATCGGTATGGTTTCCTTGCGTGACAATGATGGCATACGTGAAGACCTAACTCCTTGGTTGGGCAGTTTGATTGTACACCCTGATTATCGCCGTAAAGGCTTAGGTGAAATGTTGATCAACGTCACCATGCAGCGTTGTAAAGCGATGGGCTACAAGAAGCTTTACTTGTTCGCTTTAGATCCAGCTTTGCCAGCTTGGTATAAAGAGTTGGGTTGGAAAGAGATTGGGGAAGATAAGCTTTATCATCATCCTGTGACGGCAATGGAGATTTTGGTTTAAGTTATTTAAATGTAGCCTGGATGGAGAAGCTGCCGTTGTTGCGAGCTACTACTGTCATTCCCGCGAAAGCGGGAATCCATTTATAAGGATACCTCTGCTGTATGTTTGAAATGGGTTCCCGCTTTCGCGGGAATGACAGGAGGCACCCATACCTAACCCCTTGTTTAATAACAACCTAGCTACGTCCCCCCTCAAAATGTTACAATATCCATAGGAGTCACGAAACCCATAAAAAGATAGGGATAGCTAAATGTCCCAGTTAAAAAAACACACAGCTTCTATCGAAGCACGAGAAAATATTTCACTTAGCCTGCCGTTAATCGGTTCCTGGCTTATTTATTCTTTAAGCGGCTTTATCGGCACCGTGATGGTGGCTCACTTAGGCGAAGATGCCTTAGCTGCTAGCGTATTAGTCACAGCGATCTGGTCTACCCTATCAGTCTTTTTCTTTGGTATCTTTAGTGCTGTCAGTATTCTAATTTCACACCAATATGGTGCACGCAATTTTGGGGCGATCAGCCGTATTATGGGGCAAGCGTTCTTGCAGGGATTTTTTATCTGTTTCCCCATCATGTTTGCTATTTTGCTTGTTCCCTACATCCTGCATTGGACGACACAAACACCCTTAGTTACAGCGCTCGCGACGCAATACGGACATGCCCTTTTGTGGAGTATTCCTGGCGTCATTGTCTTAATTATCTTAGAACATTTTCTAAATGGTATCGGTAAAACCAAAATGAGCTTATGGATAAGCTTATTAGAAGTGCCATTTGAAATTTTTCTAATGTATGGTTTCGTCTTTGGTAAGTTCGGTTTTCCTAATTGCGGCATCGCAGGCGTTGGTTATGGTATTGCGGCTTCATATACGATTACCGCTATCCTCTTGGTAGCTTATTTATATCGCGCACACTTCGCTAAGCCTTTTCATGTATTTAAAAAAATAGGTGGGTTTGATAAACCGTATTTTTCAGAAATTTTGCGGGTGGGTGTGCCTATAGGGATTACCTATCTTATCGAAGTATCCGCATTTATGTTTGTGACATTCTTTATGGCACATTTTAATACCAATGCCTTAGCGGCTCATCAAATTGCAATGCAATATATGGGATTGACGATCAATGTTGCCTATGCGATGTCGCAAGCCGTTAGTATTCGTATTGGATTGAATGTGGGTAGGCAAGATATGGTCGGTGTGCGCTACGCGAGTTACGTTGGTTTGAGTTTGGTAGGCGGTGTGGTGTTGTTAATTTCATGCATTTATTTATTTTTTCCCGAATTATTATTAAGAGTCGATTCAGCTGCCGATCATCCTATTAATGCGGAGGTTGCTAAAGAAGCAATTTCATTTTTAATGATTTTAGGTGTGTTCCAATTTTTTGATAGTATTCGAATTATGGAAACGGGGATTTTACGTGGGCTAAAAGACACTAAATTTGCTATGTATAGCAGTATTATTACATTCTGGGTGATCGGTACTTTCTGTGCTTTCTTATTTGGCTTTGGGTTTGGTTGGGAAGGGAAGGGGATCTGGTGGGGAATGACGCTGGGTGTAGCGGCCGGGGCGTTGATTTTATCCTTTAGGTCTAGGATGCTGTTGCGTCGGAATAATTTATCTGAGGTGATTCAAATGCCAGGGCGGCTTGATTAGTTGCTGTTATTGCGAGCCACTCGCTAAGCAACACTAGCTCCAAGCCCATTTTATGCTATATTAAACACTTCCCCATTTAAACATAAGGATATGGATAATGCTGCGTTGGGTACTGATATTCCTCGTTGTTGCGATTATCGCAGCAGTGTTTGGTTTTGGCGGTGTAGCGGCTCAGGCAACCGATATCGCAAAAATCTTATTCTACATTTTCCTCATCTTGTTCATTGTTAGCTTGATTATGTCTCTCATACGAAGATGATGCGTTTTTTTATCGCCATCGTTGTTATGATAGTGACTCCGCTAAGTTTAGCGGGGTCACTTTCTACGCCTGAAAAACAATTAACGCAATACATCACCGAACATCAATCAGCTCAAATCTCATTATTAAGTAAACTAGTCAACGTCAATAGCGGCACGACTAATATTAAAGGTGCTGAACGTGTTGGTGAGATATTAATACCAGAATTAAAGCAGCTAGGATTCCACATTAGCTGGGTAAAAGAACCGCCTAGTATGCATAGAGCACCAACCTTAATTGCCACTCGTACAGGTAAGCAAGGCAAGCGTCTTTTGTTAATTGGACATCTCGATACCGTTTTTCCAGCAGATACTAAATTTAAAACATTTACGTTGAAAAAAAATAGCGCTAAAGGGCCTGGTGTTATTGATGATAAGGGTGGTTTAGTTGTGTTGTTGTATGCCTTAAAAGCATTGAATACTATTCACGCACTAGATAATACATCAATGGCGATTGTCTTAACCGGCGATGAAGAAGATTCCGGTAAGCCTGCCTCTATTTCACGTAAGCCTTTAATAGACGCAGCAGCACATCAAGATGTGGCATTAGATTTCGAACCGTCTATTACCTTGGAAACCGCGACCATTGCTCGTCGAGGGATTAGTAATTGGACCATTAGTGTCCAAGGCAATGAATCCCATTCAGCGACTATTTTCCAGCCGGAAATCGGTGCGGGCGCTATTTTTGAAATCGCACGTATTTTAGATGTGATGCGTTTAAAATTTATTAATGAAAAATATTTATCTTTCAATCCGGGTATTATCTTGGGTGGAAATAAAATGGATTATGATGCAAAAGCCTCAAAAGGATCTGTGTTTGGTAAGCAAAATATCGTTGCAAAAACAGCGTTAGTATCTGGCGATGTGCGTTTCTTATCCATAGCACAAAAAAAATCCTTCCAAGAAAATTTAATCACTTTGGTTCATCGTCATTTGCAAGGTACAAAATCAAGCATAGTGTTTGAAGACGGCATGCCACCTATGTCACCGACTAAAAATAATATGACGCTTCTAGAAAAATACAGTCAGGTTAGTAAAGATTTGGATTATGGAAAAGTAACGGCGTTTCCGCCAGGATTGCGCGGTGCAGGTGATATTTCTTATGTGTCTAACATTGTGCCAGCTAATCTATCAGGATTAGGTCCTATTGGTTATGGTACACATTCGATTATGGAATCAGTTGAACTGAATTCTTTTCCTATTCAAACTAAACGCGCTGCTTTATTAATTTATCGATTAACGCATTATGCACAATAATTGTTTTCTTTCGGTGTATTTTGCCAAAAAATAAATCAAATGATGAGAAAAAGTGCGAATTTAATCAATATTTTTTCTCGCTGTTTCTTCATTATGCCGTTATCATATTCGGTCAGTTGAAGTAATCAAAGGAAGAAGATCGTGCGGTATATTTTCCGACACATCACATTAATTTTATTAGGATGCTATTTAACCAATGCTTCCGCGCAGACGACATCGCATACGCATCATGCTGTAAAGCATCATGCCCAAGTGGCGACTCATCATGTCAGTAAAAAAACTAATTCAGTGAAAACAAAAAGTACTAAAGCCGTTACTTCCAAAAAAGTAGTGAGTAAAAAAAAATCTAAGAAAAAAATAACTAAAAAAGCGACACCTGTGCATCATCGGATTGTCATGCCTAATGACAGAACTGCATTGGTTAATCCATCGCCTGTTGCCGCCGTTGCTCATATTAGCGAGCACCATTTGCCAAGCTTTTTTTCATCGATTGAAGATCGCCTGGTTAATTTTGTGCATAAGACAGTCACCACACTACGCTATAGTAGTTATAAGTTAGGAGGGCGAAATTTTGACCCATCTAATGGCGTCTATATTGTCGATTGCTCCGATTATGTTGATCATATCCTCGAAGAAATTTACCCAAATGCTTATTCTAATCTAGTTGATCATACGGGTGCTGACAAACCAACAACCGCTCATTATTACAGCTTCTTTCGCAATCTTTCCGAAAATAGCCATTGGAGCAGAATAAATGATGTTGAAGAATTGCGAGCAGGGGATATTTTAGTCTTTCGGAATAATTCCACGGGACATGTCATGGTCGTCATGGATAAACCGACTTACGAAGAAGATGCTTATTTTGTACGTGTCGCAGATTCTGCACCGTCTGGGCATAGTGAGGATACAAGGCCTAAGCGTGTATCTGGCATTGGTATTGGAACGTTGTTGCTAAAAGCAAACCCGCGAACAGGTGAGCCGTTGGCTTATGCTTGGAAGGTGGGGGCGCGGTGGACCAATAATGTGAAAATTGCGATGGCGAGGCCGACCGCAGGTTAAGATACTTTACGCTAATATACTTTGTAACACAGGAACTGCCGTCATTGCGAGCGTAGCGAAGCAATCCATAGTGGGTGCGGGCTAGTACGTTGCATGGATTGCTTCGCTACGCTCGCAATGACGGCAGTTCCCTGTTGTGAGCATACCAGCTAAACTAATGGTTATTTTTCATTAACCGATTTTTCGATGGCTTGGCCAGTGTTTTGCATGTCTTTACCAAATCCTGCAGCCGTATTTTGGCACCCGGTTAACAAAGCAATACTAGCGACAACTAAACTCAATAAAATAGCTTGGATCTTCATGATCGTATTCTCCAAAAGGTTGCCTGATAACTTAAGCTAATATAATAACTAAAGCTAACTACATAATAAATAATTTATTTCTCCCAAAAATCTGCAACATCCTTCAAAATGCTAGACGAAACCAGCGTTTCCCCACTCTCTATCCAATCTTTAGGCATACACTTCGTATAATTCGGATGTAAAAACCGATCATCCAATAACACAATTATGCCTTTGTCTGTTTCTGTTCTAATCACCCGACCCGCTGCTTGGACAGCTTTCGTCATCGCAGGATAAGTATAAGCGTAATCAAACCCGGCTTTATATTTTGTCTCATAAAAACTTTTCATTTTTTCTCGCTCTAAGTCAAACATAGGCAGTGGCGGCCCAACGACAAAAGCACCAATTAACATATCACCTGGGTAATCTAATCCTTCAGAAAACATACCACCTTGCACGGCAAATAAAATATTACGTTGTAATGGACGTTTGAAATTTTCTAAAATTCTATCAACATCAATCTTCAGCATATGCTTGGTTTGATGGCTTAAATAAAAACCAGGGGGGCATTCAAATTTTTCAACCGTACGGTTCAAAAATTCAAAGCTGGGAAAAAAGGCAATATAATTGCCATTTTTAAGCTGGCAAATCTTATTAATAACATCTGCAACACGCGGATAATTTTTAGTTCGATCAGAATACTTGGTCGAGACTTGCGGAATAATTAATAATTTTCTCTGATCAGCAGAAAATGGCGAATTAAATTCTGCCGTGATTAATTCTTTTTCATCTAATCCTAATAATTTGATGTAATAATCAAATGGTTTGATGGTTGCCGAAAATCCGACTATTTGGGCGTAGTCTTCGTAGCTATCTTTGATAAAGTCAGAGGCATCGCAACAGGTAATTTTAATGGTGCCTGTATTGGGCGTGTAGCTGGTGAAGAAAATGTCATTATTAGCACTGATATGTTCTAACGACGAGGTGAATTCACTCCAGTAATTAGCTAGCTTCATCATCAAGTCATCTTTTTCAATGGTGATATTAGACTTTAAATAGCTAGATAATACTTCTCGAATTTTGCTATCGACGCGAATAAAGCTATTAATCGGTGGTTTAATAACTAAAGCAGTGGATGCATTTTTGGGTGCGCATTTTTCAATGGTGTATAAGCATTCTTTTAATAGATCATCAAATTTAGATTGATATTCTTTATTAACTTTCTCGATAGACCCCTGCATTTTTTTTAAAACAGCTAACGAAAGTGCTGGTGAGTAATAATCCATCGCGCGCTGAGGCAGGTTATGGATTTCATCAATGACAAGATTTGGTTTGCCTTCTACCCAAAGTATACTTTTAGTAATTCTGCCGGTAGATGCACGAGGAGCAAAGGCATAATTGTAATCGCAAATGATAAAGTCCATTTCTTTTAACAAGGCAAATTGTAATTCGTAAGGACAAACCTGATGGTCTTTACCTAATTCAAGAAAAACTTGCGCGTTTAATTTTTTCTTCTTTCTGAGTGCGGGTATTAATTTGTTAGTATGAACTTTGGTGTAATGATCTTTTGCATATTCACAGTAACTAGGATTGCAAAAAGGCTCATTCTTTAAACATAATTTTTGCTTTGCTGTGACGGTTAACGATTTTATTTTAAAGCCGTGATCTTGAATTTTTTGGACGGCATCTTCAGCAACAGAATGTTGACTGTTTTTAGGTGTTAGATAAATTGTATTTTGTCCTCGGGAAAAACTTTCTTTCAAGATAGGAAACGTTACACCCATCGTTTTTCCAAGACCCGTACCTGCTTGCAATAATAACGGTTTGTTGAGCTTAATGCCATCTTCAATGGTTTGAATTAATTCCTGCTGACCTTTACGAATCGTTGGGAAAGGGAAGGAGAATTTCTGAGCGACTTCTTTGCGATAATTCACCCGTTTGACCGCAATATCGGCCTCTTCACAGAGTGCTTCTAATCGCTTGTCTAACCAGATTTGATAACCGGCTAAATTCAAATGAACTTTACAGTCTAGGCTTTCTTCATTTCTAGAAGAAATTAAATGCATATTCAGGCTAGGTTTTTTGCCTTGTGCTAGATAATGAAAGTAACCATATGTTCTGAGTTGTAAGCAGTAAGGATGTTCGTTATCTGCTTTAATACGTTGAGACAATTCAAAAATATTGAAGCTACTTTTGATCTCTTCAATTTTATTTTTTTCTGCATAAAAACCGTCCATACGACCGGAGACGGTAAACATGTATTTATCAGTGGTGAAGGTATGCTCAATGCTGACTTCGGCTTGATAATCTTTGCTAGTAATAGCGCGGCTTTCTTGCACTATTTTGTGTAACTTTAAGCCATTAGCAGCGTCGTTCCCAAATCCGGAATAGCTATCAATGCTGCCTAGCATGGGCATGGGTAATGCAAAGTCTGATAAGGATAATCTAATTTTTATCATGTAATTGGCTCAGTGGGGTTTCATTGGGATCATTGTATCTGGATAAGAGGGTTTAATCCTACTTCATTTGTTGGTTGGTATTTTTACTACTGTCATCCCGAACGCAGTGAGGGATCTCCATCTATTAGCACCACCTAAGTTGAACGTTCCCCGCAAGCTGTTGCCTGATGTAGGAAGTTGTTTTTACGCTCCAAGCGCGACACCCATGTCGCTTGCAGCGCGGCGAAAGCTTAGAAGGTTTGCAAGATAAGAGTAAGGATTTAGCTGATGTTTCAGTTTCTTTTAAGCGTGGCACGCAAAAACTGAATTCTTGTTGTTAATGTAGCCCGGATGACGCGCAGTGACAGCCGGGGCTCTCTCTTTGAAAT
>JBAQCP010000262.1:0-10620 GCA_049294295.1 Gammaproteobacteria bacterium
CCTCTCTACGCTCGGGATGACAGTGGGTAGCTCAGGATGACAGTGGATGGCTCGGGATGACAGCGATGCACTACTTACTACAACTCACACTAAAACGCTCCCCATCTTCCAACCGAAGCGCCGTCAAACTATTCCCCCAAACACACCCCGTGTCCAAGGCATAAACATCCGACAATCCCGTCTTCCCATTCAACGCCGCCCAATGGCCAAATACAATTCGCTCTTTAATAGGCTCGCGGTTAGGCAATTCAAACCAGGGATATAAATCAGCAGGCTTACCGGCAATCTCACCTTTGTACGATAAATCTAAACGGCCATCCGCATAACAAAAACGCATGCGGGTTAAATAATTAGTAATGCAACGCAACCGCTCCATGCCCATTAAATTATCTCGCCATTGTTCAGGCTGGTTACCATACATGGCTTTAAGAAAAAAGACAGGCGTAGCACCATGCAATACAGCTTCAACTTCTAATGCCAACTCACGTGTTTGTGTCAATGTCCAAACAGGAGGAATACCTGCATGTGTCATGATGCAATTTAACTCTTTATCGTACTGAAGAAGAGCACGATTTCTTAACCAGTCTATTAATTCTTCTCGATCAGGTGCCGCTAAAATGGCATCGAATGTATCGTCTACTTTACGTTCTGCCACACCAAAAGCGACAGCCAATAAATGCAAATCATGATTACCCAATACAATTTTATGCGATCCGCCTAACTCTTTAAAAAAGCGCAGCACTTCTAATGATTGAGGGCCACGATTAACCAAATCGCCAGTGATCCACAGTCTATCTGATTCTTTATTAAAATCGATATGACGCAACAAGGTTTGTAACTCATCAAAACAACCTTGTATATCGCCTATCACATAATTGCTCATACTTCTTTACTCAACCGTCCAGCCGCATTGGCAATTTTTACAAATTCTTCAACAGACAATGTTTCTGGTCGTCTATCTGAATGAATTTGCACTTCAGCCCAGGTGTCATCAGGCACATAGCTTTTTAAGCTATTACGCAGTGTCTTGCGCCGCTGACCAAATGCATGTTTCACAATCTCTGCAAAAAAAGCTTCATCATCTGCAACATACGGAATCTTGGCATGAGGGATTAATCGAATAATGCTAGAGTCTACTTTAGGCGGCGGATAAAACGCATCAGGGGGAACATTAAATAATAATTCTGCGCGACAATAATATTGTGCCATGACACTTAACCGGCTATAGCCATCGGTATCAGGCTCAGCAGCTAAGCGTTCCGCCACTTCTTTTTGCAGCATAAATAACATATCAGAAATAATAGAAGCATAACTTAGAAGATGAAAAATTAACGGCGTAGAAATGTTATAGGGCAAATTACCAAATACACGCAGCCATTCATCACCCCGTCTCACACTTCTGAAATCAAATTGAAGTGCATCTGCCTCATACACGGTCAACGAACCTGCAGAACTGACGCGATCTTTTAAATCAGGAATTAAATCGCGATCCAATTCAACGACTTCCAATTGTTTTACGATTCTCAACACGGGCAAGGTAATTGCACCTTGTCCCGGGCCAATTTCAATGAGATGCTCGCCCGCCTTGGGAGCGAGTGCTCCCACAATGCGGTGAACAACAGCTTGATCACGTAAAAAATTTTGTCCAAAACGCTTACGGGGAATATGCTGCACAACTATTCCCTATATTTAGTCAAAGCTTGTTTAGCTGGCTCAAATCCTTTAGCGGCTGCTTTGCTGATCCACTGCATCGCAAGTGCTTTATTTGGCGCCGCACCCAACCCATTTAAATACAATAATCCTAGGTTATATTGCGCGCTGGCCAATCCGTGATTAGCTGCTTTTTCATAGTTAGCTAATGATTTTGCATAGTCTTGGCTAGTACCTTTACCGGCTGCATACATATAGCCTAATTCGTTTTGAGCAAAGGCGTCATCTTCTTTAGCCGCTTGATAAAAATAGGAAAATGCTTTGGCATCATCCTGCGGTACACCGCGACCTAATAAGTAGCGCATCCCCATTTCACTGGTGGATACATTCTGCGGCATCGTAGAGTCAACTTTCCTGCCAGTTGAACAACCTGCCAATAACATTGATAATCCTATCCATAAGATTAGTTTCTTAGTAAACATAGTCGAAGAGCCCCTATAAATAATTAAACGAAAATTGATGGAGTAGGCAGGTGAATTATACACCGTTATTAACTGATTTATACCAATTCACCATGGCCTATGGCTACTGGCAACTTGGTATGCATGAACAAAATGCTAACTTTCATCTCTTTTTTCGCAAAAATCCGTTTAAAGGCAACTATGCATTAAGCTGTGGATTAGGGTCTGTTGTTGAATTTTTAGAAAAATGGCGCTTTGAATCTGATCAATTAGACTACCTGAAGGGATTAAAAAGCCCTGATGAACAACCTCTTTTTTCTGATGCTTTTTTAGACTATTTAGCAAATCTCAAGTTTAGTTGTGATTTAGAAGCCGTGCCGGAAGGGACGATTGTTTTTCCTAATATACCCCTTATCCGCATTCAAGGCCCACTATTGCAGTGCCAACTACTAGAAACACCGCTATTAAACATGATTAACTTTCAAACCCTAGTCGCCACCAAAGCGGCTCGCGTTTGCTTGGCAGCAGAAGGCGATCCTGTTATCGAATTTGGCATGCGGCGCGCCCAAGGCCCAGATGGCGCCTTATCCGCCAGTCGCGCGGCTTATATTGGCGGCTGTGTCGGCACATCCAACACGCTAGCCGGCCAACTGTATGATATTCCCGTACGTGGCACGCACGCTCACAGCTGGGTAACTGCTTTTCCAGATGAAAAAACCGCCTTTACTGCTTATGCAAAAGTCATGCCGCATAACAGTGTATTACTAGTGGATACGTACAATACGTTGCAAGGCGTCAAAAATGCTATTGAGGTAGGTTTGGAATTACGCCAAAACGGGGATGACTTATTAGGCATCCGTCTAGATTCCGGCGATATGGCTGAGCTCAGTATACAAGCTAGAAAATTACTTGATGATGCTGGGTTTGAGAAAACCGTTATTCTAGCTAGCAACACATTAGATGAATACGTGATCACCGACCTCAAAAAACGGGGTGCAAAAATTTCAGCATGGGGTGTCGGTACCAGCTTAGTGACTGCCTATGATCAACCCGCATTAGATGGCGTTTATAAATTATCGGCGCTACAAAACAAAGAAGGTGTGTGGGAACATAAATTAAAATTATCAGAGCAGCCCATCAAAACATCCAATCCTGGACAACATCAAGTGCGTCGCTTTTTTAAAGACGGCTTAGCAGTAACGGATGTTATTTATGATATTGAATTAGGTATCGATAACGCTTTATTTGATTACGATGACTATATGGATTTATTAACACCCGTTTTCCAACATGGGCAGCTGGTTACCGTATTAAAATCTATTCATGTCATTAGGGAAGAAGCCAAAAAATCAGTGGACATGTTTATTAACTCTTGCCAAGATGCTCCACATTCGGTTGTTTTAGAAAAATCTTTATCGGATTTAAAACTCAATCTAATTAATCGATTTGCAAAATAATTTAATAATCCAGGGACGGAGTAAAATCACTCATGGCAAATAACAGACTCAGCCTATTTGATGCAACAAACAAGAAACCAAACGATATCGAAATGGGCAGCCTCACCACTTCTACTTCAGATCAAGAAAAGGCCGATGCCATTCTGCACTTGAAAAGCTGACTTCGCATATTAAAAGACGCTCAAAGTGTAAAAACATCTTCTTTCTACCCCATCATTTATTCATCCTTAACATTATTAGTTTTAGCGATCAGTGCAGGCATGATGATTCCTGGCGCCTTATCAGTTAGACGAAGTGCCTCCTCATTTATTAGACAACCGTTAACCACATGGGATGGATACAACCAAGCGAATGTAAATGGAACGAATGAAGCCACTAACTGCGGAATGATAAACTTTTTTGTTGAATCTACAAAATCCAACCCCAACTATCGCTACGATAGAATCAATAATCACAAAAATGCATGTGATAGTCTAGCAAGCGGCCTCAACTATCCTGCTGAATTATTTATTTCTGCCGCCTATCCTAATGCTATGCCTCCCGAAGACCAAACTCGTAGTTACACATTTTGTTTTGACTTCATCAAAGCCTTGTGTGGTGAAAACTTGATACCAAGATCTCGTCAGGCGCTTAATCAAGAACAAAGTGGGGTCGCTTTATTAACATTTGGCACGACAATCATTTTAACTTTTGCATTAATATCCATAATTGTTGCCTGCACTACTTCTTTTTTCAAGAGCAAATCTCCACTTTCTAAAATAAAAGATAATGAACAATTCCCATTAATTCTTGCGACAGCGAAAGCACTTGGGTGTATACCATACGACGAATTTAAAATCTCAAATGTTATCTTAATCTTTACCCAGGCCGTAAACGACCTAGAACACATTGAATCGAATAAACACGAACAAACAATAGCGGCCATTACCGCTCTTTTAAACGAACCTCAAGAAAAAGAAGATGACACATTAGACATTTCATCTTCGTCATCTTCTCCTAGCATTAACTAATATATGAGTGCCGAATAAAATCCCTCGCGCTTAGCGCAGGATGGATGAAGCGTAACTGTTCACAGCCCTTTAACTGTCATTCCCGCGTAGGCGGGAACCCATCCATAAATTTACACCAGCTGTATATTCGGGATAGGTTCCCGCCTACGCGGGAATGACAGTAGTGAGCGCAATGACGGCAGTGACCCCATCCACCTTAAGGCCTGCAAATATTCATGGCCTCTCTAGTTATCACCTCAATTTTCACATTACTTGCATTCGTTTCCCCCACCTCATGCTCTAACCTAAAATCATACTCACTAATTAACTTACCTATCATCACGCAAAACACATAAGGCGCCACCCGCTTTGCAGGACAATATCGCATGCTCTGGGTAAACGCATCTAACGCTATTGCTTCTAGCTCTGCATTTAACTTTCCATTCGCATCGAGATATCGATCAGGATCAAACATTTCTGGCTGCTTAAATTTACTTTTATCTTGTCGAGGAAACACGCTAAATACAGATACCATCGTTTTACCGGGGATGGTCAGTTGGTTAATGCTAGCTGGCTTGTTACTGTATCGTAGCAATAAAGTCTCTGATAACACTTGATCCATTGATTTCAGTACCGAATTAATTCGCAATGCTTCCAAAAAGAAACGGTAAAACAACCCGCCATTTGCCCTATCTAAATCTATTTTAGCTTTAATCGCATCGCCATTTTCTTCTTCTAGTAACCGCGTTTCTGCAATAGTCGTCCGCAAATCTGCTAACAGTTCAGGATTTCTAGCAAGAGCCGTCATACCACATACAACGACGGTATCCAGCATTTCCCCTGCGAAGGGTGTTGCAGGTAATGTCTTAATATAAGGATTCAACAAGTAAGGTGTTAATTCTTCTTTAGTGATTTCACCCAGGAAACCAAGCAAAATTTCTTTTTGTGTATAATTAAATGGATTCTCATCTGACTCACTATTTACATCGTAGCCTTCATCTTTCAAACGCTGAAAATCCCGTTTAATATCAGCCTCGATTAATTCAATGACAGACAAAGAAATCAAATCTCCTTTTTTTCGATTAGCACCTTCACATTCACCATACTCGTGCAAATAATTCAAAATAGTATCTGCTTGATCAAGCAATAACTGCGTAGAGGCATTAACAAATGTATTTCGTGCCTTTTTATAACTCGCAACCCAATCAAACCATTTGGAAAAATAAGCCAACTGCAACATCAAAAAAATCTTAGCGCTAAAGCTGCCAGCTTGATTAGGCATAGAAGCGCTGAATGATTGTAATGCGCTATTTAGTGGAGCAGGATAATCATCAACATGAAACAAATGCTTTACTAATGCAGCCCTTAATGGCCGGTGAACAAATTCAGCCAAACTAAAACTACCACTAGTTAATTGTTGAGATAAAACAGAAAGCGTTGCATCGATATAGTGCTCATGCTGCATCAGCACATTTTTAAAAATACCATTATGCACTCGCCCTACCATTTCAGTCTGGGCATCGATCGGACGAGCATCTACAAAATAAACCTCTCCATCCGCTCCTCGGCGACCATCAGGTTGACCATCAAAGTAGTTTAGAATGGCTGCTGTTTGTTCTGGAGAGTCTGGATGCACAAAAGCAACTTGCCCACCTATCCATCCAAAATTAGCCAGAAACATCTCACCCGGCTTTAGTTGTTTTGCTTTTTCTAGGATATCAACTTGCCCTAGATCACCTTGTAAAATTCGCTTAATAGCGCCGCTAAAACCTTCCCATCCTTTGGTAATGATATTTGGCATATCCCTTCCTACTTTAAAATATCTCCAACATTCGCAATCAAATGTGCGGGGTTAATCGTGCCAACAATCACACTCGAAACACCGCTCTCCTTTAACACAAACTTTAAGTTATCTGCGGCAGACAAATGACCGCTGCCTAATGCTTTTTTGACAAAAATGCCTTTTTGTTTTTCTTTTGCATACTCAATCACCACGCGCTCATCTGTATAAGACGAGTTGTAAGTCACCATGGCGATATCAGCTAAATCTATCGTCAGCTTTCCACCAACAGTCGTTTTAGTGGACATTCCAAAACTACGAATTTTCCCTGCCTGCTTTAATGCATCCAAGGTCATGAATACGTTGCATTCATGGATAATCCTTTCATCGTCACCATTTGAATGTACCAACAAGACATCCAGATAATCTGTTTTTAAAGATCGCAGACTACGCTCGACACTCGCTGTGATGGCTGCTGGTGAAAAATCAAAAACGGATTGGCCATTAATAAACTCTTCGCCTGCCTTGGTGCTAATCACCCATTGATCGCGCTGCCCCACTAACAACTCACCGAGACGCATTTCACTGGTGCCGTAAGCAGGCGCCGTATCAATTAAATTAATACCAAGCTCCGCAGCAACACTTAATAAATGGTGAATATCTTGATCAGAGGGTAATTGAAAACTAGTGGGATATTTTAATCCTTCGGTGCGGCCAAACTTAACCGTGCCTAATCCAATAGGGCTAACAGCAATACCTGTACTACCTAAGAGTCGTTTTTGCAAAACGCTTCCTCCCAAATGGGTGTTGCTAAGGCGGGTTTCGCCCAATGTTGTAATGCACTTAGATCTGATTGAGCCGATGGACTTGCTTGTAATTGCTTGATAATTTCATCGGCAAGCTTTGGTGCAAGTGCAAGTTTCGTAGGCCAGGCAATAATCATGTTATTAAATTTACTGACAAACGATGTATCTGGTTTCAAGCCGCCCTTCTGTAAAGGCTCCGCCCTATCAATAAAAAAGCTGGCAAATTCTGCTTCAGAAAAATCTAACCAAGAGAATAATGACGTTAATTCTTTTTTAGCCGCTTTAATTTGTGCTGCTTGATCGCGACGAACGCCTTCTTCTGCTAATAATCCGCCTAGGTACCAAACCGCACTTCCGTCTGGTAAATGGTGGGTCGTAATCGTTAAACGCGGCCGTGCGCCAAATCCTAAACAATGCGCATATACTGCATAGTCAAATGGCAATTTAACCATGACCATGTGTAATGGTCGCCGCTGCATGGCAATCGAGGGCTGCCTAATTTTTTGAATAATGAATTCATTACCCGCGCCCGCAGTAAAAATAAAATGCTTTGCGTGTAAGGTCGTGCATTGATTCACATTGTGAATAGTCACGGCGCTTAATTGCCCCTGTGCATCCAAGTGCAAATCATCTTCCTGCATGGTATCTATTTTAAAGATAGCATCTGCATATTTTTCGGTTAGAACTTTAATTAAGGCAGGCACATCAATGACTATTTCATCTAATGCATACACATCACCTTTAAACTTGGGATGCTGAAAAGCGTCTGGGTAATCTTTTTTTGCTAGGGACTTCACTTTACTCATAAGCGTGGCACCCGCCAAAAAACCACCCAATTTAGCGGCGATACGACTAGGGGACCAAAGATAATGATGTGCCGATAAAATAGGCACGGCGGATAAATCAACCTCGCCGCTACCCTGAAAGCATGCTCTCCATCTGGCCGGCAAATCTGACATCGCTTGCGCTTCCGATGTTAACACCCCCTGCAGAGCATACTTCATTCCACCATGGATAATGCCTTGTGATTTACTGGTTTGGCCGCCGCCCAACGTAGCCGTTTCAAGCAAGATTGCGGAAAAACCCAGCGCTTTCAGTTTATGTAATAGCCACAATCCAGCAATACCACCGCCGAAAATGACCATATCTGTCGTGACATCCGTTTTTTCCATAGCTTGCTCATTAAAAATAGTTGGTGGCTATTGTTTCATAACCTTTTCTTAATTTATAGCTGTTAAGATAATCTCTCTATTAACCGTGAAGATACCCGTAATGGCACTACGCTCGTCCCTAGATCCTTTATTTTCAAAGAAATTCTTTCCGACAGGCCGAATTTGTAGAGATTTCATTGACAATAAGAAGCTGGCCCTCAACTTCACCTGCCCATCTTCTGAACAATCCCTCCTTATATTTTGGAGAAAATCTAGGTGTCGAATACCATTTCAACACGGTGTCACCTCCTTGATTGACAAATTGTGCGCATGGGGAGAAAAGTATCAGCTGGTAAATATTCAAATAGAAAATAATATTTTAGAATTTAGAGAAAAATTTAAGAAAACCAAGCCATGCCCGGCTGATTATTTCCCCCTATACAGTACTGGCGTTAAAGAACTAGCCCAAATCAATGAGCTACTTGAAAATGGTCCGGCATCCTTGGTCATTAAAAAATATGCTCTTAAAAATTTACTATTAAATCTCGACAAATGCGGACCAGGCGCTCTCAATCCAATACTAAATACTTGCCTGTTACTGCGTACTGACCTTGATTCTCAATTCATGATAGCCAGAAAAGAATTAGCAGAAACCATTGCTATTGACGCCATTCGCTCTCATCAACCATTTATACTCGAACAAATGCCAGGCTCCGAAATACATTGGGTTAACTGGCTGTTAAATTTATATCATACTGATTTAAGTCTTTTACCCATTGCAGATAGCCATGCAACAGATGCGGCGTTTGGTGATCTAAGCGTTGATATAAAAAAAACCTTTGAAGAGCAAATAGCAAAAACACTGTCTGTTAGTTGGTTAGCCGAAAGGATGATTGATCAATCAGAATGCTGGCAGTACTTGGCGCAACTAGATCCCAACACATTACAGCCTGATGATACAACCAACTTTAAGTCTTGGTTAGATAGTTACTGGCCTCAACCAAATTTTCACCTTAGTGATCTAATAGAAGAAACAGAAGATGGCATGCAATGTTGGCATCCTGGACGCACCTCTATTCTAAAGCATCAAATAATTAGACGTTTAATGCTCGCAGGCTATGTAAAAAATTGTGGGAAGCGCTATTCTTGGGAAGAAGGCAGCGAAACAATCATGCTATGTCTACCTTACCAAAACAGCCTTGACCTAGCGTATGTTGTACAACAAATGCAAGAAACACCTCTCGCAATCTTTGGTAGTGCGCTAACAATAACAGCGCGTACTGCCAGAATGGTTAGACTAGTTGCACCTATCATGCCCACGCTTAATAATGTCGTGAATTTTCTTGATGTCAATGACATCGAAACATTGAATATACTAACTAATCGAAGCGATTATTTACCGGGTATTAGTCGATTAATAGAACGATTCCAAGGTTTAAACAAACATGTCATCTGGCATTTTTTAAATAATATCGCGGTCGGCTACCCTTGGGTAGACATACTCTTAGATGATGATTTACACATAACAAAAAACCGCGCACATTCAATACTCAATAGTTTAGAGTGGGACCAAATCTATTTACCTGACTTCTATCCGCTAATCAGCATCATACAAACGCTTCCTGCTGACCAAAAGAAAGGCTATTTTGACCTCGCTTATGACAAGATTTCTGAATCCCCAAATTTATTAGGCACTATACTTATCTTTTTTAACCATCATTCAAAAGATAACGTTGCACATTACCATTTAGGAACTGAGCTCTTAAAACATTTATTGGATAATAGATTAGAAATAAGAGATGTCCGACATTTACTCGACTCTAAAGATAAATTAGCTTTATTATTTGATGTCTTAAATTGCCAATTTCGAATGGCTAGAATGGGAAGCACTATCTCCCATTCGACTTTTTTCACACACAAGTCTGAAGAAGAGTTGATAGCTGAACAAATCCGAAAAAAGCTGATTGGTAACAAAAATGAGATGTTGAATTTCCAAATTTTTGCACAGCAGGCTAGGAATAATATGCAATCTGTTATTCAAAAGTATGAAACTATTTTTGGAAGAACCCTTAATGCTGAGCCTAGCCTAACATCTTCGATGTAATGTAGCAGCTCACCTACTGACCACTTCCACTATCATTCCCGCGTAGGCGGGAATCCATTTCTAATATGCAACAGAAGTGTCGTTATGGATGGGTTCCCGCCTACGCGGGAAGTCAGGTACCACCCGCATAGCGGGTGGTTTGGCCTAAAGCCCCCTCGAAGGGGGCCTGCTCTAAGCTAGACCTACCAAATTCTTTTTAGTTACATTTCCATTAGGTTCATT
>JBAQCP010000263.1:0-9719 GCA_049294295.1 Gammaproteobacteria bacterium
TCATTTTGTTATTGGCGTTATCGCAAGATTCCTGAGCTATGCTCGAATCTTGTGTACAGAGGTAAATTGACGAATTAATTAGGTGGTGTATCCTCATTAACTGACGAAGGTTAATGGATAAATCCAAAGAGGAACACCACCATGGGCAAAGATAATGTTATTGGGCTAAAAAAGCCAGAGACAATTAATGATTTATTGACGGAAGTATTGAGATCCGGGGCTAGGAAGTTGTTGGCAGCAGCGGTAAATGCTGAAGTAGAAGAGTTTCTGAGCCAGCATAACCCAGGCGAAGGTGTAGCCCGCTTTGTACGCAATGGCTACCTACCAGAGCGAGAGATCCAAACGGGTATGGCGATGTGGCGGTACAGGTGCCACGCGTCCGTGACCGAATGAATGCACCAGATGGGATACGATTTGGGTCATCAGTGATACCAAAGTACTTGCGCCGTAGTGGTAGCATGAATGATCTTCTACCCTTGCTATACTTAAAAGGTATATCAAGCAATGATTTTGCCGATGCCCTTAAACCGTTGATTGGTGATGAGACTAAAAATTTATCACCCGGTGTTATCAGCCGCCTAAAAGCAGTATGGGAAGATGAGTATCAGACTTGGCGTCAGCGTGATTTAAGTGGTAAGCGTTACGTGTACTTTTGGGCGGATGGCATTCACCTGCAGGCCCGCCTAGAAGACTCTGTAGAGTGTGTTCTAGTGATTATTGGTGTAACGGAGCAAGGCAATAAAGAGCTGCTTACAATCGAAGGAGGCCATCGAGAAAGCAAGCAATCTTGGTTGTCAGTACTTCAAGATTTGAAGAATCGTGGATTGCAAAAAGGGCCAAAATTAGCGGTTGGCGATGGCGCATTAGGCTTCTGGGGAGCACTAACAGAAGCTTATGGAAAAACACGTCACCAACGATGCTGGTTTCATAAAATGGGTAATGTATTAGATAAGCTACCGAAGTCATTGCAAGCGAAGGCAAAATCACAACTTCAAGATATATGGATGAGTGACACGCGGAAAGCTGCCTATAAAGCATTTGATCATTTTGTGTTGGTGCATGAAGCAAAATATTTCAAAGCGACCGAATGCTTGCTGAAAGATAAAGAAGAGCTGTTAGCATTTTATGATTTTCCGGCAGAGCATTGGACGCATATACGCACTAGCAATCCGATTGAGTCAACGTTCGCAACGGTGCGCCACCGTACATATAAATCGAAAGGCTGTTTTTCACGCACAACGATTTTAACAATGGTATTTAAGCTGTGTGAAAGTGCGCAGAAGCGCTGGCATAGGCTAAGAGGGTTCAACTACCTGGCAGACGTTATTCGTGATGTTAAATTCACTAATGGTATACGGCAGGAAGAGGAAAATAGGTCAGTGAATGAGAGAGCAGCTGCCTAATGCAAAATATCTCATACACAACATTTGACTATAGCTCAAGATTCCTTTGCAGGGGTTCATTCTTTAACGCATCACTCAAGAGCAAATTGTGGTAATAATGAATCAATTTCTTGGCATGCCGGCCATGCTTATTGGTTTTGGGTGGTGAGCCGGCATAGAGAGGGCATCGTCAAGATCATCAGTTGGTTGCTGATTGGTCATTGACTTGGCGTTCAGCAGCAGTCCATTGGGGGGGGGAGGGTAAAGGCGGTTGGACAGTGGAAGGCCATCATTGGATGAAAGAAAATCAATGGGGAGGCCCATATCAAGTGGCTGAAGAGAATGTTTCAGATTGTTCAATTTATGACGGATGGTGGGATTGAAAATGAGATGTTTAAATGTTAAAAAAATAAAGCTGCTAGTAGCAATAATGGCAGTATTGCCTGGAATTACCTATGCTTATGTTACTGCTACACCGTTTCCAGGAACAAAAGATGGAATTAACATAAAGTCTTTGGACAGTGTGGATGTGTCAACTAAAGAAAAAATAATTAAACATTTTAAAATATCTCATCAGAAAAATGCATATATTAATACATCTGCCACTGATGAAGATTTTAATTCACTTTATAATATTCCTAAAGTTTCTAAGCAAGAAACTAATAAGTATGATAATAACCCCAATCCATTAGATACGCATTTGCGGTCTGATATTTCTAAATTAAGGCTGTCGTTTAAATTTTTAGGAGTACCCGGGTTATCTAAAGATAACATTATCGGTTTTGCGCCAGCAGGTGGTTATACGCATGAAAAAGGGTGGGATGGGATCGTTGAATTTTTTGAAATGCCTAATATGGGGGTTTGTTCATTTACTACATTTAGTATTAAAAGTGCCATTCTTTACAAAGAAGCTATAGAGTATCTTGTTAATAAAAAACCATCTGAGAAAGATATATCTGGTAATTGGAATGCTGGATTTATTTATAAGTTAAATTGGTATACGAATAACAGAAGAAATTCGCTTGAATGTGCTAGCAAGAATTTGGATGATGGCTATATGGATAAAATGGTTCTTATCGCGAACCAAGTTGATAATGAATTAATAAATTGAAGAAATAGTCTTTAATAAATTTTAAGACACTCTACGGGGGATGGTTTCTCGTAGAGATGTGTGCATAGACTAGCACTGCGTTCGGGATGACTGTGCTATTATTGAACCGTTTATCCGGCATTAGTGCGCCTTCGTGCGGGGCGACGAAGCAGGGTTTATCCCTTGAATATTTTTTTATAGTCTCTATAGTATGCTTCATTAATCGGAGGATGCTATATGACTATTGATGCTCATCAAGAAAAACTCAGTTTTCAGGCCGAAGTAAAACAGTTGCTACATCTCGTTGTTCATTCTCTTTACAGTAACAAAGAAATTTTCTTGCGCGAATTAATCTCAAATGCGTCAGATGCTATCGATAAGCTGCGTTTTGAAGCTTTATCTGATCCCGCTCTCTATGAATCTCAGCCTAATTTAGCCATCCGCGTCAGTTATGACAAAGAAGCACGAACACTCACGATCAGTGATGATGGTATTGGTATGAGCCGTGATGAAGTGGTTGCTAATCTTGGTACCATCGCAAAATCTGGTACCCGTGAGTTTTTAGCGCAGTTAACAGGTGATCAAAAGAAAGACTCCCATTTAATTGGCCAGTTTGGTGTTGGTTTTTATTCCGCCTTTATTGTTGCTGAAACAGTCACCGTTTTGACACGTCGTGCAGGCTTAGGGGTAGAGCATGGCGTTAGTTGGACTTCCACGGGTGATGGTGAATATGTTATTGCGAATGTAGAAAAAACAACTCGCGGTACGGATATTGTTTTGACATTAAAAGCAGATGAAGAAGAGTTTTTAAATGACTGGCGTTTGCGCAGTATCATCACTAAATATTCTGATCACATTAATATTCCTATCCTCATGCAAAAGCATACCGATGATGGTAAACCAACAGAAGAGTGGGAAACAGTTAATCGTGCAACCGCTTTATGGACGTTGCCAAAGAGCTCAATCACTAATGAGCAATACCAAGAATTTTATAAGCACATCGCCCATGATTTTGAAAATCCATTAGCGTGGACGCATCATAAAATTGAAGGTGCAAATGTTGATTATGCTTGCTTGCTATACGTGCCAGCTCATGCACCATTTGATATGTGGCAGCGTGATAAGCAACACGGCTTAAAGCTGTATGTCCAGCGTGTTTTTATTATGGACGATGTTGAGCAATTCATGCCGCAGTACCTGCGTTTTATGCGCGGTGTGGTTGACACAACGGCATTGCCATTAAATATCTCTCGTGAAATTTTACAAGATCATCCTGTTATTCCTAAGCTGCGTTCCGCTTTAGTTAGACATACGTTAGATTTGCTTGAGCGTATTGCAAAAGATGATCCTGAGAAATATGCCATATTCTGGAAAGAATTTGGCAACGTTTTAAAAGAAGGTACAGCAGAAGATTTTGCTAATCGCGAACGTATTGCAAAATTATTACGTTTTGCTTCAACCAGTAGTGATGCTCAGTCGGTGTCATTAGAAGATTACATTGGTCGTATGCAGCCTAATCAAAAGAAAATTTATTATATTACGGCTGAAAATGTGAACGCTGCTAAGTCTAGCCCGCATTTGGAAATTTTCCGTAAAAATAATATCGAAGTCTTGTTGTTAACTGACAGAATCGATGAGTGGGTGGTGGGGCATACACCAGAATTTGAAGGCAAGCCTTTACAGTCTGTTGCCAAGGGTGATTTAGCATTAGATGAAATCGTTGCTGAAGATCCAGACGCTAAAAAAGCAGAAGAAGCAAAAGACGAAGCACAGCAAAAAGAATTTGATACGTTGCTTGGTCAAATGAAAACTATTTTAGAGAATAAAGTTCAAGAGGTGCGTTTATCGCATCGGTTAACGTCTTCCCCTGTTTGTTTGGTGCGTGAGCAAAGTGCATTAGGCCCGCAAATGGAGAGATTGCTAAAAGCAGCAGGTCAAGCTGTGACTGACACTAAGCCTATTCTTGAGTTAAATCCTGAGCATGCGATTGTGAAGAAAATGCAAGCAGGTGTAGATGAAGCAAGGTTGCAAGAATGGACCAATATTTTGTACGAACAAGCGTTGTTGGCAGAAGGTAGTCAATTAGAAGATCCTGCTGCATTTGTACAACGTATTAATAAACTCTGGATAGACATGTTTTAAGGAGAACGACTATGTTGATCGGTGTGCCTAAAGAAATTAAGAATCTTGAATATCGCGTCGGTTTAGTGCCTGCTAGTGTGAGGGAATTGATTAGCCAAAACCATGAAGTGATTGTGGAAAAAGGCGCGGGAGAAAAAATTGGCTTTGATGATAGCGCATACGAGCATGTAGGCGCGATCATTGCCGATACGGCGAAAGATGTATACGGCCGTGCTGATATGATTATCAAGGTAAAAGAACCGCAACCGGTTGAATGTCGTATGATGCGTGAAAACCAAGTATTGTTTACCTACTTGCATTTAGCGCCAGATCCAGAGCAAGCTAAATTATTGCAAGCATCTGGTTGTATTGCGATTGCTTATGAAACCGTTACCAACCAACACGGTGGTTTACCGCTGCTTGCGCCTATGAGCGAAGTTGCTGGGAGGATGGCCGTCCAAGCCGGGGCTAACTGCTTGGAAATTAAAAATGGTGGCAGCGGTGTGCTTCTTGGTGGCGTGCCTGGTGTTGCTCCTGGAAAAGTAGTGGTATTAGGTGGGGGAGCTGCGGGTACTAACTCTGTTCGTGTCGCAATGGGCATGGGTGCGAATGTGGTGGTGATCGATAAATCACTAGAGCGTTTGTATCAGCTCGATTTGCAGTTTGGTTCTAAGATTACAACGATTTATTCCACGACAGATGCGATTGAAGAACATATTACCAATGCGGATTTGGTGATAGGCGCGGTATTAATTCCTGGTGCCTCTGCACCTAAGTTAGTAACGAAAAAAATGCTAAGCAAAATGCGTCATGGCTCAGTGATGGTCGATATTTCTATTGATCAAGGTGGTTGTTTTGAATCTAGTCGTCCAACGACACATGATAACCCAACCTATGTTGAAGATGGTGTTGTGCATTATTGTGTAACCAATATGCCAGGTGGTGTGCCACGTACATCGACCTTTGCTTTGAATAATGCAACGCTGCCATTTGCGATTTCGTTGGCTAACCTTGGTTATAAAGAAGCGATGCGTCGTAATAAACATTTGTTGAATGGTTTGAATATTGCACAAGGTAAAGTGACTTATCGAGCGGTTGCAGAAGCATTGCAGCAAGTTTATACGCCTGCAGAGCAGATGATTGCTTAATTAATAATAGTGCAGTGTAAATACTGTAAATGACGATACCTGTCATCCAGAGGAGCGCTTTTTGCGACGAAGGATCTCCCTGTTAGGACTGCGTCCTAGATGGAGATCCCTCACTGCGTTCGGGATGACAGCTGTTAAGGATTACCCCATGTTAAATTGCTTCACGACCCAATCCCAAGATGTCATTCCTCTTGTTCTAACCACCCCAAGCACCTATGAATCCTGGCTTGCCCAACAATCAAAAACAACTCAGCAATGGCTAAACACCTCTAAATTTCGTCCAGATGTCGGCGCAACTCGTTTTATACCAACAGCAGAAGCGGGCGTTTCTTTTGTTGTATGTTGTGTGGCAGAACAGCCATCTTTATGGCGTGTTGGGCATCTCCCTTTAGCATTGCCAGCAGGGACTTATAGTTTAGATATTGAAGATCCGCTCTATGAATCTTATGCATTAGGGTGGGGTCTTGGTGCGTATCAATTTACACGTTACAAAAAAGCACAACGCCTGCCTGCACAATTAGTATTAGCCAACCCAAAGCAGATAGCAGATATGGTTGAATCAATTTACTTAGTCCGCGATCTCATTAATACCCCAACTGAGGACATGGGTCCTTCAGAGTTAGCACAGGTTGCAAAAAACCTAGCAGCAGAATTTAACGCGGATTTTACAGAAATTGTCGGCGATGATTTGTTAAAACAAAATTATCCCTGCATACATGCCGTAGGTCGTGCTTGTGATGATGCGCCACGCTTATTAGATATACGCTTTGGCAATATCAATCACCCAAAAGTCACTTTAGTTGGCAAGGGTGTTTGTTTTGATTCAGGCGGCTTAGATATCAAGCCATTTTCTGCGATGCTATTAATGAAGAAAGACATGGGCGGTGCTGCCAACGTGCTAGGCCTAGCTCGTATGATTATGGCCTGCGCGTTACCTATTCGTCTTCGTGTTTTAATCCCAGCAGTTGAAAACTCTATTTCTGGTAATGCTTATCGACCAGGTGATGTCATTAAAAGCCGCAAAGGATTAACCATTGAAATAGGTAATACGGATGCTGAAGGGCGTTTAGTGTTAGCTGATGCATTGACTGAAGCCGCCACTGAAAATCCCGAGTTGCTTATTGATATGAGTACGTTAACAGGTGCTGCTAGAATCGCCCTAGGCACCGAGTTACCCGCGGTATTTTCAAATAATGACGACTACGCCAATGCGATTATTAAACAGGGTGAAAAAGAAGATGACTTTACCTGGCGCATGCCGTTATTTGCGCCATACAGAGAATCTATTAATAGCCCGATCGCTGACCTTAGTAATAACGGAACAGATTCTTATGGTGGTGCCATTACAGCAGCCTTATTCCTAAAAGAATTTGTGCCAGATAATATCCCTTGGTTGCATTATGATTTAATGGCTTGGAATTTAAAGGCTAGACCTGGACGCCCGCAGGGCGGAGAAGCAATGGGGGTTAGAGGTCTGTTTAGTTACTTACAGGCTAGATTTCAGTAGGGTGTAGCCCGCATGCAATGCGGGGATTTTGTTTGATAACACACATAAAGCCCGCATTGCATGCGGGCTACAACGTTACCAATTTAAAATAACTTTCCCTGATAACCCCGAGCGCATCATATCAAACGCCGCTTGATAATCATCCGCATCAAATTCATGTGTAATAATCGGTGAAATATCCAATCCACTCTGAAGCATGGTAGTCATTTTATACCATGTATCATACATCTCTCGACCGTAAATACCTTTGATCATCAAGCCTTTCATAATCACTTGGCTCCAATCAATACCGGTGTTGTGTGGTAAGAAACCAAGTAGGGCGATTTTTCCAGCATGATTCATATAAGTGATCATGTCATTGAAAGCAGGTGCATTACCCGACATCTCTAATCCAACATCAAACCCTTCTTTCATGCCTAGTTGATCCATGACTTGCTTTAAGCTTGTTTCACGGGGATTAATAGCCAGTGTTGCGCCCACTTTTTCTGCAAGCTTTAAGCGATATTCATTTACATCCGTAATCACAACATGTCTTGCACCCACATGCTTAGCAATGGCAGCAGCCATAATGCCAACGGGGCCTGCCCCGGTAATCAAAACGTCTTCACCTACTAAGTCGTAAGAAAGGGTGGTGTGTGTTGCATTGCCAAATGGATCCATGATGGAAGCAATACTATCTGGAATGCTGGCAGGTATGGGATAGGCATTGGTTGCAGGAATGCAAAGATATTCAGCAAAGGCACCATTTCTGGTAACACCAACACTGATATTGGTGCGACATAAATGTGAGCGGCCTGCACGACAGTTGCGGCAATGACCACAGGCAATATGTCCCTCACCTGACACGCGATCACCAATTTTAAAATAATCGGTGACTTCTTTTCCTATCTCAACAATTTCACCCACAAATTCATGTCCTGCAACAAGTGGTGGTTTGATATGTTCTTGCGCCCATTCATCCCAATTGTAAATATGAATGTCGGTACCACAAATAGCGGTTTTTTTTATCTTAATTAAAACATCATTATGACCTACAGTAGGAACGGGAACATCTTGCATCCAAATACCAATTTCAGGTTTTGCTTTAACTAGTGCTTTCATGCCAGCTTTCCTTTTATAATTCCTAATTGTTGGCCAACTTTAGCGAAAGCTGCAATGGCTTTATCTAAGTGTGTTTTATCGTGGCCTGCAGACATTTGCGTACGTATACGTGCTTTTCCTTGAGGAACCACAGGGTAAGAAAAACCAACCACATAAATACCTTCTTTCAGCAAAGCATCAGCCATTGCTGTTGCTAATTTTGCATCACCCAGCATGACAGGAATGATAGGATGATCACCTGGAACTAACTCAAAGCCTAATTTTTCCATTTCTGTTCTGAAATAGAGGCTGTTAGTATGCACTTTATTAATCAATTCTAAATTCTGCGCTAGTAAATCTAACACGCTCACGGAAGTCGCGGCAATGGTGGGCGCTAAGGTGTTTGAGAACAAATAAGGCCGGGAGCGTTGGCGTAACCAAGCAATCATTTCTTTTTTGCCGCTAGTATAACCGCCTGATGCACCGCCTAATGCTTTGCCTAACGTGCCGGTGATTAAATCAATTCTGCCTAAGACATGATGGTATTCATGCGTTCCTTTCCCGTGCTTGCCCATAAAGCCAACTGCATGTGAATCATCAACCATCACAAACGCATTGTATTTATCAGCTAAATCACAAATAGCAGGTAGATTGGCAACGATGCCATCCATGGAAAATACACCGTCAGTTGCAATGAGTTTAACGCGGCAATCTTTAGCTTCTTTTAATTTTTCTTCAAGATCGTGCATGTCGTTATTATTATAACGGAAACGTTGAGCTTTACATAATCGAATACCATCAATAATGCTGGCATGATTTAATGCATCGCTAATGATGGCATCATCTGGGCCGAGTAACGTTTCAAATAAACCGCCATTGGCATCAAAGCAAGAAGAGTAGAGGATGGTATCTTCCATGCCTAAAAATTCGCTGATTTTTTCTTCTAATTTTTTGTGAATAGATTGTGTGCCGCAAATAAATCGCACAGATGACATGCCGTAACCGTAGATGTCTAGTGATTCTTTAGCGGCTTTAATTAAAACGGGATGATCGGCAAGGCCTAGGTAGTTATTGGCGCATAGATTAATTACTTCTTGGCCGTCAGCTAAACGAATGACAGCTTGTTGAGGGGAGGTAATAACGCGTTCTGCTTTATAGAGCCCGGTTTCTTTTAATTGAGCTACTTCTTGGTGGAGATGGTTTAAATATGCTTGTTTTTCCATAAACTTTCCTTAGTTTTTTTGAATAATTGCTATCACTGCCATCATTGCTAGCCACCATTGTCATTCCCACGAAAGCGGGAACCCATTTATAACGATACTTCTGCTGTATGTTTGAAATGGATTCTGTAAATTCACAAACGAAGTGCAACACCAGTTATACTCGGTGGC
>JBAQCP010000264.1:0-7782 GCA_049294295.1 Gammaproteobacteria bacterium
AGATTTGCCGGGCTACGCTACTCGCGCTCGCAATGACGGCAGTTACGCCATCCAGGCTATGCGCTTTTTAAGCAGTAATCCCGCTTAGTCTTAGCAATGCATCAATTTTAGGTTCACGTCCTCTAAAGGCAATAAACGATTGCATCGGTTCACGCACACCACCTACTTCCAAAATATTTTCCATAAACAATTTCCCGGTCTTTCTATCAAAGATGCCGTGCTCTTCAAATTGCTCATAAGCATCAGATGATAATACTTCCGCCCATTTATAGCTGTAATAACCAGCAGCATAGCCGCCTGCAAAAATATGCGAGAAGCTATGTTGGAAACGATTGAAGGCAGGCGATGGGTAAACAGCGGTTTCTTGTCTGACTTCATCTAACATCGTTTGTACTTGTTTATCTTTCTTAGGGTCGTATTCTAAGTGTAGACGAAAATCAAAAATGGAAAACTCTAATTGACGTATCATTTGCATACCGGTTTGGAAATGTTTTGCAGACAACATTTTTTCGTACAAATCGTCAGGTAATGGCGCGCCCGTTTCATAATGGCCAGCAATCACAGCGAGCGATTCTTTTTGCCAGCAGAAATTTTCCATAAATTGGCTAGGAAATTCCACCGCATCCCAAGCAACACCATTGATGCCAGAGACAGATGCGAAATCCACTTTAGAAATCATATGATGTAAGCAATGACCGAATTCATGGAATAAAGTGATGACATCGTCATGTGTTAATAGCGCTGGTTGATTGTTAACTGGCGGCATAAAGTTGCAAGTGAGATAAGCTACGGGTAATTGTAAATCGCCATTGTCTAAACGGCGACGCACGCGGCATTCATCCATCCACGCTCCATCACGTTTATGTTTTCTAGCATATAGATCAGTGTAAAAACCACCGCGTAAATTATTTTGTTCATCGTAAATTTCATAAAAATGAGCATCAGGATGCCAGGTTTCTATGTTTTTATTTTCTTTAATGGTAATACCGTAAAGTTGATTGATGATATGGAACAAGCCTGATAATGCTTTTGGCAGCGGGAAATAAGGTCGTAAATCTTCCTGAGTAAATTTAAACGTTTCTTCTTGTAATTTTTCAGAATAATACGCCATGTCCCACGCTTCTAATGGTGAGATATTATCTAGTTTTTTAGCAAGCGTTGCGATTTCTTCCACTTCTTTTTTAGCCATCGGTTTGCTGCGTTTGACTAAGTCATGCAGGAAGTTTAAAACCGTATCTGCAGTTTTTGCCATTTTGGTGGTTAGCGAGTAGTCAGCATAATTGTCGAATCCAACGAGTTTTGCAATTTCATGGCGTGTATTTAAAATATTTTCCATGACAGGGGTGTTATCCCAGCGACCAGCATTTGGCCCTACCTCTGATGCGCGAGTGACATAGGCCTCATATAATGTTTTGCGTAGATCGCGATTGTGTAAGAATTTGATGGCGGTTGAGTAAGATGGATAATCCAAGGTAAATACAAAACCAGTTAGATCACGTTGCTTTGCATTCTGCAGGGCTAATTCTCTAGCTTGTTGAGGTAAGCCAGCTAATCTAGCCTCATCTGTAACATGCATCATCCAGCCTTGGGTGGCATCTAATATATTCTCAGAGAATTTAGTGGTGAGTTGGCTGAGCTCTTGTTGCAAAGCCGCCATGCGAGCTTTTTTCTCGGCATTTAAATGGATACCCGCTAATTTAAAGTCACGTAAATCGTTCTCGATAATTTTTTGCTGTGCTGGAGAGAGGGTGGAGAATTCTTTGCTCTCAGCAACCGAGGCTATGGCATGGTAGAGCGCCTCATTTTGAGAAATCTCAGTATAGTATTCGGTTAAAATGGGTAACACGTCGTTATATGCCTTGCGCAAGCTGTCCGTTTCCATGGTGGCATGCATGTGGCCAATCGGTGACCAGACTTTGTTTAACGCATCACTCATATTTTCTTGGGGCTGCATTAGGTTGGCCCAGGTGTAGGGCTGTGGCTGTTTGAGCAAGCTAGCGATTTCTTCTTGGTTTTTGATCAAGATAGATTCAATAGTTGCTTTAATATCAGCAGGAACGATGTCTTTGAATCGTGGTAATTGCGCTTGAGTGAAATTCATAAATAGTCCTTTTAGTGTTCTTCTATTATAATTCCGCCATCATATCGGGGCGATTACTTAATGAATACATTTAATACCAAAACCTTTCAAGGGTTGATAGCAGCATTACAGTCTTATTGGGGCGATCAAGGGTGCATTATTATGCAGCCTGTGGATATGGAAGTGGGTGCGGGTACCTTCCATACGGGTAGTTTTCTAGGGGCGATAGGTCCTGAGCCTTGGCGCGCTGCTTATGTGCAGCCCAGCCGCCGTCCAACCGATGGCCGATATGGTGAGAATCCTAATCGCGTGCAGCGTCACCATCAGTTTCAAGTTATTTTGAAGCCGTCTCCTGACAATATTCAGGATTTGTATTTATCATCCTTGCGTGCTTTGGGTGTCGATACGCTCGTAGACGATATTCGTTTTGTAGAAGATAACTGGGAATCACCAACGCTAGGTGCGTGGGGGTTGGGTTGGGAAGTTTGGTTGAATGGGATGGAAGTCACTCAGTTTACTTATTTCCAGCAAGTTGGCGGCTTAGAGTGTTCTCCGGTCACGGGTGAAATTACGTACGGCTTAGAGCGCCTAGCGATGTCGCTGCAAGGTAAAGATAATATTTACGATCTTGTTTGGACAGAGGGTCCGCAAGGTATCGTCACGTATGGCGATGTATGCCATCAATCTGAAGTAGAAATGTCTACTTATAATTTTGAGCAAGCGGATGTTGAGTCGTTGTTTAAGCATTTTTATTATTATGAAAAAGAAAGTCAGCGATTAGTTGAAGCGGGTTTGCCATTGCCGGCTTATGAAATGGTATTAAAAGCATCGCATACGTTTAATTTGCTTGATGCGCGTAAGGCGATCTCAGTCACTGAGCGTCAAAATTACATTTTAAAAATTCGTCGATTATCGAAAGCGGTAGCTGAAAGTTATTACCAAGCGCGAGAAGCGTTGGGCTTTCCATTGTTACAAGGAAAAACCTCATGATGAAACAAGATGATTTTCTCGTAGAAATTCATACGGAAGAATTGCCGCCTAAAGCATTATTGAAACTGGGGCTAGTATTTTGTCAGCAAATAAAAGAGCGGTTAGAAAAAGCAGAACTTACATTTAATGACATTAAGTTTTTTGCAACGCCAAGACGTTTGGCAGTGCAAGTATTAGGGTTAGCTGCGACACAACCTGATCAAGTCATTGAGCGTAAGGGCCCTGCTTTAAGTGCCGCTTTTGATGCTGAGGGTAAGCCTTCTCCGGCATGCGCTGGTTTTGCACGCTCATGTGGTATTGAACCGTCTGATTTAATGACGTTAAAAACACCGCAAGGTGAATGGGTGGGTTATAAGCAAACAGTTGCGGGAAAATCCGTTAGTGAATTATTGCCAGCCATGGTTGAGCAAGCGTTGATGCTGCTGCCTATCCCTAAGCGTATGCGTTGGGGTGCTAACACGACACAGTTTGTGCGTCCTGTGCATGCAGTTATCATGTTGTATGGTACCGATATTATTCCTGCAACCATCTTGGGTTGTGTGTCAGATAGAAAAACACGCGGACATCGTTTTCATGCACCTGAGTGGATCAGTATTGCCAATGCCTCCCAGTACGCTGATCAATTAAAAAAAGAAGGCCATGTGATTGCTGATTTTGCTGAACGTCGCGCGATGATTCTGCAGCTTGCCGATGATGTTGTTCAGCAACGTTTAAGTGGCAAGGGTAAAGTATTAATTTCTAGCGATACATTGTTAGATGAAGTAACCGGCTTGGTGGAATGGCCGGTAGCGTTATGCGGTCAATTTGATGAAGCATTTTTGCAAGTGCCTAAGGAAGTATTGATTTCTTCTATGCAGGATCATCAACGTTATTTTCCAGTGATCGATGCTAATCAACAGTTATTACCGTATTTTATTACGATGAGTAATATTCAAAGCCAAGATGAAGCTCGTGTGATTCATGGCAATGAGCGGGTATTGCGTGCTCGTTTGTCAGACGCGGCGTTCTTCTATCATGAAGATCAAAAGCAGACATTAGAAGCAAGATTGCCTGTATTGAAGGGCATTGTCTTCCAGGCAAAATTAGGCAGCTTGTACGATAAGGCAGAGCGTACTAGCCAGTTGGCGGGTTATATCGCAAAACAATTGAATCTAGATGTTGCTCGAGCACAGCGTGCAGCGATGCTCGCGAAAACAGATTTAATTACCAATATGGTCGGTGAATTTCCTGAGCTGCAGGGGTTGATGGGTAGCTACTATGCAAAGCATGATGGCGAGCCAGAAGAGATCATTCATGCTATGTCCGAGCAATATATGCCGCGTTATGCGGGCGATGTGTTGCCTCAACATTCAATAGGTCAAGTACTAGCATTAGCAGATCGCTTAGATACCTTATTGGGCACGTTTGGTATTAATCAAATTCCTACAGGTGATAAAGACCCTTACGGTTTACGTCGTGCAGCTTTAGGTGTGTTGCGTATTATCTTAGAAAAGAAAATCGATTTAGATTTACTGGATTTATTAACATTTGCAGCAACAACTTATGCAACGCCGCTTGAAAATAAAGAAGCGATTTCACAAGTGCTGCATTTTATGCAGGAACGACTACGCGCACTATATGTTGAGCAAGGTGTTACGCCAGATGTGTTTGCTTCTGTTGCAGCGTTAGGGATAGCGCGACCACTCGATGTTAATCAGCGTATTCATGCAGTCCAAGCATTTAAAAAGTTAAATGAAGCAGATGCATTGAGTGCTGCCAATAAGCGTGTGAGTAATATTCTTGCGAAATACGAACAGGTCATTGAAGCAAATACGATCTCTCCTTCATTATTTGAAGTCAAAGCGGAGCAGGCTTTAGCAGAGCAAGTAGCTGCAAAGCTCGAGGTTGTTTCAGCATTGTCGGCTGCCGGCAAATACGATGAGGTTTTATTACAGCTTGCAGAATTACGTAAACCAGTAGATGATTTCTTTGATGAAGTGATGGTGATGACGGATGATAAATCACGTCGCGAGAATCGCTTATTATTATTAGGTCAATTGCGGGCTTTATTTTTGCAAGTAGCAGATATTGCGCTCTTGCAGTAGTATTTATATTGGATTTTTTGGGCAGGGATAAGGGAGATGGCTATGTTGAAAAAGAAAATTCTATTGGCAGCCTGTGGCTTGGTTGCTATGGCAATGGCGACACCAGCTTTAGCTGTCATGTCTGTTCCATTTGGTTGGTATTTAGAAGGTAATGTGGGTTCTTCCCATTTATCAAATGTTAATTATTCTGGCTCAAGCAGCTCATCAGGGGTTGGTGGTAATGCGAACTTAGGTTATAAATTCATGCCTTATTTTGCGATGGAAGCTGGTTATACTCAGTATGCTAATAGCAGCATCAAAGATAATACCGGCACGAAAGCTGCAAGCGTTAAACATTATTCTTATGATTTAGCCGGCCGCGGTATTTTTCCCATAACAGATTCCGGATTTGAATTGTTTGCTAAACTGGGTGTGCAGCGTATTAATGCGAAAACGAGCATCAGTGATCAGACGGCTGCAAATAACTTAGGTATTAGTAGTTCTCAGCATAATACGACAGGTCTTTATTTGGGGGCTGGTGGTCAGTATTACATGATGCCGGAGCTTGCGGTGAATGTTCAGTGGCAGCGTGCGCAAGGGAATAGTAATTCAGGTACGGAAGATTTGTACTCTGTGGGTTTATCGTTTATTTTTGATTAATTAATGTAGCCCGGATGACCGAAGGTCAGCCGGGGCTTTACTCTTAAATTATTTTCCAAATCTTTTCTGTATCCACTGACTAATATCATTAATCTCTTCCAGGCAAACCGTATGCTGCATAGGATAGCTATGCCAATCCACGTTATATCCCGCTTGCTGCAACGTCTGAGAAGTCTTCTGTCCCCATTGATACATCACCACCGCATCGGCTGTTCCATGTCCAATAAAAATAGGAATGTTTTTATTAGCCGGGCTCGCTATCGCTAGTGTGTCTTTCGCAACAGGCAAATAACCAGATAATGCAATAATGCCAGCCAATGGTTTTGTATGCCTAAGTCCGGTTGTTAAGGCCATTGCTGCACCTTGAGAGAAACCCATCAAAATGATTTTGTTTGATTCAATACCAGATGCTTCTTGTTGAGCCATTATTTGTTCAATTTGAGTGAGTGAGGTTTGGATGCCAGCGTGATCATCCCGACCTTCTGCGGTCAATGATGTAATGTCATACCATCCTCGCATGTGGTAGCCATTATTAATAGTAATAGGGCGCTGAGGCGCGTGAGGAAAGATAAAGCGCACAGCGAGATTGGCCGGTAATTTAAGCTCAGGCACGATAGAGGTAAAATCACCGCCATCCGCTCCTAATCCATGTAATATAATAATGGTATGAGTGGCAGGCGTTGTTGGCTCAATCGTAATAAAATCTAGATCATTGGTAGTCATAATATATTCCACTTGCTTAGTTGTAATGAAAAATACCATAATATTCATTAGAGTTGAATTCATAATATTTCCAGGGGCTTAATAGAGGACGGACCAAATCATGAAGCAGAATATTAGATCGACGCTCGGTGTTACCTTATTAGAAATTATGTTGGTATTAGCGATTGCAGCTATGATTATCGTTATGTCCATCCGCTATTATCAATCTGCGACTTCTTCACAACAAGTGAATACTATTTTACAACAAATTCAGGGTGTAACTGCTGCAATGGATAATTTAGCAGTTGGTTCCGGAACTTATGCGGGTATTACACAAGCTCAATTACAGGCTGCTGTCGGCGGTGCTGCTAATTTAACAACCCCGCTAGGTACGACCATTACCATGAGCGCACCTTCTGCAACTGGATATACAATAACGGCCCCATTAAATGCGACCGTTTGTCCTATGGTTGCAACCAAAGTAGCAGCTAATCTTAAAATGGCTGTGACTGCCCCAACAACCTGCACGACGCTTACCTATACGTATAACGCTGCGACCTAATGTTTGATTAATCCCGGAAGAATCATGATGATTCTTTCGGGATTTTTTTAATCTCTCTAAAAGTTAGGATGACTTATGATACGTAATACCCTCACTTCATATGGCGTTGTAGCCAAGTTCTTTCATTGGACCATTGCTTTTTTAGTGGTCTTCATGCTTGTTTTTGGATATTTCTTAGATGATTTTCCGGAAAGTTATAAAAGCAATGTTTACAATTTACATAAATTAACAGGTCTATTAATACTGTCATTAATGTTGTTGCGGATGTGTTGGGCATTAATGAATCCTAAGCCAATATTGCCTCACTCGCCTACATGGCAGTTAGTCGCTGAGCGTGTGGTGCATTATGCATTGTATGTGGCAGCAATAGGGATGCCGCTTGCAGGTTGGATAGGTTCTTGTGCTGCAGGCCGCTATCCGCATGTGGGCGATGTAAAATTTATTTTGCCGATTCCACAAAATAAGACGATTGTTGACGCAGCGTTTAATATACATGGTCTATTTGCCATTGCATTGATTGTGTTGATTTCTATTCATGTGTTGGCCGCTTTGTATCATCATTTTATTAAGCAGGATCAGATTCTAAGGCGGATGTTGCCTAGTTGGTGATTTACTAAGGGTGCTTAGACAGTGTGATACTGTCATCCAGAGGAGCGCTTTTGCGACGAAGGATCTCCTCTATCGCAGAGTCCTTCAGATGGAGATCCCTTGCTGCACTCCACTAG
>JBAQCP010000265.1:0-2626 GCA_049294295.1 Gammaproteobacteria bacterium
ATTTCAAACATACAGCAGAGGTATCGTTATAAATGGGTTCCCGCTTTCGCGGGAATGACAGTAGTGGCTCGCAATGATGGCGGTTACTCCATCCGGGCTACGCATCACCTACCACACCAGTTGAATCACCTCGCCTTTACCACTAAGATAGATTATCAGTCCACGCTGAAATAGATATTAGCCAGGAGGCCTATCATGTATAAAAAGCTTATTATTGCAATTAGCCTTATAATGATTCACCCGCTTTGCTTTGCTGAGACTTGTCCCACCATTTTAGCGCTTAAACACAGCGCTCTAAGTGATTGGAAAGTATATGATAGTGACGATGGCAAGCTAGTATCTGCTCATCGAGCAACAGAATTTAAAAGAATAGCGCAACAATTTGCCTTAGCTGAATGGTCAAAAGGCAAGATCCATTGTTATTACCGTGACAAAGAAGGCTCTGATTTAGAAGCTTATTTGGCAAAAGATCATTTCGCCTTAAGCAATAATAAAAACTATTGGTATGAAGTTAGCGGATTTATGCACTGCGCCGCTGGCATGAATGAATGTGAATTTGAACAAATGGGTAAACCTAAACAACAGCAATTTGCTAAAAAAGCAGTGTCTGATATCACGAACACAAACGAAAAAATTTAAAGGGTAGGAATTTCCGCTGAAAACGCGAGAATTCCTTCCAATTTTATGCGGGAAGGGAATTATTATATGACAGAAGCTGTACAATCTATTTTTCCAGCGTTAACCAATTCTATTTTTGAAAAATATGGAAAAATTTATGCGTATACCAATACCAAAAAATCTGCCAGCATTCCCTTTAAAGAGCATCCACAACTCAGTATTTTGGCTGATATTTTAACCCGTAAAAATAGCCATCATTTACATTTAACAACGCATTTTTCTAAAAAGCTGCATCCCATTTTTTTAGAAGCACTATTAATGCATCTAACGCATGACAATCCAACGAAACACTTACGACAAGCTGAGTTAGTTTATCTGCCAGACGCTAGCTTTTGGCAATTACCCGAACAGACCGCTGCAAAATGCTTTGAACAACTACACCACATGTTAGAAGAAGGTGAGCAATCCGTTATATTAGCACTCAATCATTCTGAATTAATGCCGCATTATACGTTAAACAATCTTAGCTTTGTTCAACAACAATTTTTGGGTCTTTTAAGCCACCCTAATTGTCGTTTTATCTTCTTAACGAACCATAATGAAGCGGCACTCCCTGAAGAATTATATACGGCACTCACGATTAGCGGGCCCACCAGCCAAGATATAATGGCCATCTTGAAGCAGCAACGCGTTGAATTAGAAGAATACCATCACATTTATATCGCTGATGATTTATTATCACAGGCTTATACACTAGCTGAACGCTACATAAGCACCACAGATACATTGAACCAAGCCCTATTATTACTAGATAGTAGCGCTGCGCGCACAGCAACCATAGAAACAGATGGTAATCAAACAAAGCCTGCGCTTGCTGTATTCACACTGATGCAAGTGCTTGCTAGCTGGACCTCCATACCGACGACCCACCTACCTTTGCATAAATTTAAATTAGGTGAATTTGTTTCTGGCATACAACAACGTGTATTTGGTCAGGAACAAGCGGTTAATTTACTAGGACATGAAATACAACAAGCACAAGCACGCCTCCAAGATAAAAATGGACCGTTTTGTAGTTTACTATTGGTAGGCCTCGAACACACCGGTAAAAAAACAGCCGCACTTGCTTTAACAGAACAGCTCTTTAAACAAATTAATTTGCTCTATATTATTCAAAGCAAAAAACCGGCCAACTCACTGCTGGACATGATGGCCCAACCTTGCGGTGAAAAACGCTTTTTACCTCTCAAGGAATTGATTAATCAAAAGCCTAATGCTGTTATTTTATTTGAAGCGATTGAATCCCTATCAGCGGATAGACTAAATGAATTAATTGATATTGTGGCTTCAGGTTATCTGCATGATAACAAAGGTAATAGCTATAATTTCCGTCAAGCGATCATTTTATTAACGACTACCAAAGGAACGTTACATCTAAAAAGTGTCACGCAAAATATTCAACAAGAGCTTGGGGATAACCAGCTGAATTTAATGCAACTCATCATGAATGAACAAACTCATCAGCAAAACAATAATACCCTAAACTATTCAGCTGATGAAATTACGCAGATGGTTAAACAAGATTTACATGCCGAATTGCCTGCGGCACTCATTGAACATTGTCCTATTATTCCGTTCCTGCCCCTCGATAAAACTGCTATTGAACAAATGATGCGATTGAAATTAAAAGTACTGGATAGACAACTACATTTGCGCTTTGGCGTTGAACTAGGTTACGCACCGGAAGTCATACGATATTTAACAAATGAAGCACAAATGACTAATGATCAAGCAGTTGATATTGAGAAAGCATTAAAGCCACTTTATTTCACGATAGAGCAAGCTGTACTTTTACGTGGGGAACAGAAAACTCGACTTAATCAGTTATTTTTACAGTTGAATGAGACGGGGCAGGTATTACGATGTGATTGGTTGATTGGGAGTGGTAATTAGATGGCTTACCCACACTGTAAATGATGACACTGTCATCCCGAGTGTAGCGCACTAG
>JBAQCP010000266.1:0-6468 GCA_049294295.1 Gammaproteobacteria bacterium
TTCCCGCTTTCGCGGGAATGACAGTAGTGGCTCGCAATGACGGCGGCAAAGCAACCCAGCTGAGCTGTTACCCCCGAAGGGGGAAGGCGTTCTAATTGGATTAGTGACCACGGCCCATGCCGAAATATTCAAACCCAGCATCTCTAATATGCTTAGGATCATACTGATTACGACCGTCAAAAATTACATGCTTACGCATTAATTTTTTCAGGGCATTCATATCGGGATAACAGAATGGCTTCCACTCAGTGACTAACGCTAGCGCATCAGCGCCTGCTAACGCATCATACTGATGTTCGCATAACTTCACTTTGCCGGACGCTAACCACTCAGCGGGCATCATTTCTTTAGCAACGGCCATCGCTGCTGGATCGTAAGCTTGTACATGACCACCACGCTTGATGATGCTTTCAATTAAAATCAAAGAGGGTGCTTCACGCATATCGTCGGTACCTGGCTTAAATGCCAAGCCCCACACACCAATGGTGATACCTGTTAAGTTTTCACCAAACACCTTAACAACCCGCTCAGGCAGGATTTGCTTTTGCTCAACATTGCGCTTTTCAACAGCATTTAAAATCATAGGCTCAACACCATGCTGTTCCGCCATTTTCATTAAGGCGCGCACGTCTTTTGGAAAGCAAGAACCACCGTAGCCGCAGCCAGGGTTAAGGAAAGAAGGACCAATACGTCCGTCAGAACCGATACCAATACGAACATTCTCAATATCGACACCCATACGATCACACAACACAGACATCTCATTCATAAAAGAAATACGTGTCGCTAACATTGCATTCGCAGCGTACTTAGTCATTTCTGCATCTTTTACATTCATGAAATAAATTTTTTCAGGGCTGCGCAAAATGGGAAGATATAAATCTAACATCACGCTTTTTGCGCTGTTAGAAGCAAGACCAATGATGACACGATCAGGACGCATAAAATCTTCAATTGCCGCCCCTTCACGTAAAAATTCCGGATTACTCACCACATCGAATGTCACATCTATTTGGCGCTGATTTAATTCGTTTTGCACAACAGCTTGCACTTTATCTGCCATGCCGACTGGAACGGTTGATTTATCAACAATCACGCAATAATCGTTAATGTGCGTACCAATACCGCGTGCTGCTTCTAAAACATACGTAATATCAGCCGAACCATCTTTATCACTAGGCGTACCAACAGCAATAAAAATAACGTCTGGCTTCATGGTTAATTCAGCAAAAGAGGTAACGAAATGTAGACGACCTGCGTTCATATTGCTAATTACCATAGGCTCAAGACCTGGCTCATAGATAGGCAAGATACCTTGCTTTAAATTTTCAATTTTCTTTTCATTAACGTCAATACAAGTGACGTGATTACCCAGCTCAGCAAAACACGCACCCGTTACCAAACCAACATAACCCGCACCAATAACTGTGATATTCACTTTACCGTCTCCTCAATATTTATATGTGCTTAACTCTGAGGGAGGCATCACGCCCCCTTAAAAACACCCATCATGATCAGTCAGCAGGAACCGCTACTATTTTATAAATAACGACGCGATCACCACGCTTATTACTAAATGTTTCAATGGGAGCTGTATTTATTTTTTTTGTCACAGCAATGATTGCTGGATCATCGTGACTACCTAAACGTAATGCTAAGTAATCAAATTGCTGCCACTTATCATCAGCAATGGTTTCAATCCGCCAGTTGTTACGAATCGTTTGAAAAATGGCGTTACCAAAATGATGGGAATAATACATCACATGGTAATCGTTAGAATATAAACTCGCTTGCGAAGGTACATTATGATCCAACCACCTGCCCGCATCGCGAATGTATTGCTTGGAATGACCAAAATCTAAAATGCCACCGAGCGCAGATATTAAAATAAAAAAGCAGGCAATCGACAACATGACCCGGTTATGCAAATCCCGGCGTCTTTCCCATAAATCATTTAATGCAAATGGCACATAGAGCATTAAGACTAAAGACAGAGCAATCAAGTAACGCTTAGATAAGAATAAATGCTCGAGTAAAAAACTAAGGGTAATAATTAAGTTGACGAAAATATACCCGGCCACCATCAATGTAGAGGTATTACTCCAAGCGGCAGCGCGGCGCCACCAAGCATAAATAATTAAGCCGCCATAAACCCAAGAGACATTCGCCCACACAGCAACGATGTACCAAGCGATCAACATAGCAAATAACACCATGCCCGCTTCTTTCGCAGAATCACTAGTTAAAACATGCTGCGCCAAATTAGCTTCCGTTGTTCGATAACGTTCTAGCATCATACTAAAACCATGCTGGAACTGATTCGTTACCTCAGATACACGCCCTAAGGCCTGTAACGTTTGCTGCGGATGAATTAATAACCAAGCAGAAATCAAAACACCCATTAAGATAATGGGCGTATACAAGGTAAAGAAAAATTTGGCCCGCTGAAAGCAAGAATAACGGAAACATAGCCAAGACAAACAGGGAATCGCTAATAAAAAGATCACGCCTTCAATACGAAATAGTGTGGCTATCATCAAGCTAACGTTCCAAGCGAGTGCGACTAACCCGCGAGGTCTGCGGAAATATTTCAGCACCAACCAAATGGACAATAAATAAAAAGCCCAAAAGCCATGATCTCTGACAATATATTCACGCACGCTATTAAACTCATGCGACAGTAAAATAACACCTGCTGCTAACCATTGTACGCGCGTCGTACCACCCAACTCTTTCACTATCAGAATAAAAGCTGACACAGAAAGCACCGAGAGCAATGCATTAATAATTTGCGCAGCAAAGGTAGGTGTAACAAATAATATTTTAGATGTGCCGTAAATTAATAAAGAATAAAGCGGCCACTTTGCCTGATCGCAAAGCTGCATAGCAGCCTTCAATCCCAGCTTACCAATAGTCTCTGCGCTACCCAAATAGCAAATAGCATCAGAGTTAATCACCACTTCTTGTGCATTTACAATAATCGAAAATAGCAGGCTAATAGCAGCAGCAACAGCATACATAAACCAAGACTGCTGGTAAAAACGTGGCGGCTCTAAGTAAAAAAGATCGTCGACTCTCATGCAATAATCGTCTCAAGTGACCGTCTAAAGTCTTCTGCTAATTCAGGATGCTTTAACGCATAAGCAACGGTTGCTTCAAGATAACCTAGTTTGCTGCCGCAATCATAACGCTTACCATCAAACTGGTAAGCATAAACGGTTTCTTCTTTTTGCAGTTTTGCAATGGCGTCAGTTAACTGGATTTCACCGCCTGAGCCTTTATTAATATTTTCTAATAATTCAAAAATACGCGGCGTTAAAATATAGCGGCCAACGACACCTAAATTCGAAGGTGCATCTTGAGGCTCTGGTTTTTCGACAATGTTATGCATCACTGCTCTTTTGGCAGATGAGTTAGCCACATCCACAATACCGTATTTACGGGTTTCAGATTTGTCTATTTTCTGCACAGCAATAATACTAGCTTGGGTTTCGTTAAATTCTTCGACCATCTGCTGTAAACACGAGGTCTTTCCGCCATCAATCAAGTCATCCGCCAATAAAACGGCAAATGGTTCATTCACAACCAGCTGCTTAGCACACCAAACCGCGTGCCCTAGCCCTTGGGGAGACTTTTGACGAATATAAGCACAGGACACGCCATCAGGCAAAATACCCTTCACAATGTCTAGTAAGTCCTGCTTACCGCGTTCATGCAAGGTAGACTCTAATTCAAAATTAGAGTCAAAATGGTCCTCAATGGCGCGCTTACTACTACTAGTCACAAAAATGAGTTCGGTAATGCCAGCCGCCACCGCTTCTTCAACTGCGTATTGAATCAATGGCTTATCCACGATAGGAAGCATTTCTTTAGGATTTGCTTTAGTCGCGGGTAAAAAACGGGTGCCTAGTCCCGCTACCGGGAAAATTGCTTTGGAAATTTTCATCATGATAAATGGCTCAACATTACCAAAAAAACAGGCGGCAATGGTAACACAGGCGGGGGATTAGGGAAAATAATCTATGCACAAAATAGTCAATACCTTGCCCTCTTCCCCCTAAGTTGATATAAATAGGGCTTCATTTAAGGACTGAAAATGCGCAAAAAGATTCTTATTTTAGGGCATAATGCTGCCACGCAATTTATTGATATATTTAATCAATACACCCATTTATTTGATAAAGATAAGTACGAGGTGACGGTTGCTTATCTCATGGGAGCACCAGATAACACCGTTAGGCAACGAACCATTGCTGAACATGTTTTATTCCTAGATTTACCCAAACGCAGCTTGCGCTACCTTAAAATCCGCGCCATTCGAAAATTACTCTCACTTTGCAAACGCGAAGAGTATGAAATGGTAATCTGTCATCGCTACAAACCTTCTTACATCATGTTGTGGGTAGCCCAATTCTGTCAGATACCGGCGTTATTCTTTGTCATGCATGAAATGCGTACGATGAAAGCGTTTGGCCGCAGATTGTTGATCGCGGCGCTTGCGCGCAAGAACATGATATTTGCAGGCGTATCCAATGCGGTGCGGGATGACCTGCGCCAACGTCTTTGGCTAGTCCCTAAGAATCGTATTGTTACGCTATACAATATGATCGATATCGAGCATTCACTACCAGCCTTACTTCCTCGAAAAGAAGCTCGTGAAGCACTTAATTTACCTGACAATGCGTTTGTCTTTGGCAATTTAGCAAGGCTCGCACCCAATAAAGATCATGAAAATTTAATCCATTCTTTTTCTATGATTAAGCCTTATTGCCCACAAGCGAAATTAATTATCCTAGGTGAAGGCTCGCTAGAAGCAAAATTAAAAGAACAAGTGCATCATTATGGCTTAACGCATGACATCATTTTTGCAGGCTTTGTTCCACAAGCGTCTCATTATATGAATGCTTTTGATTGCTTTGTGCTGACCTCCGTGCAAGAAGCATTTGGTCGGGTCTTATTAGAAGCAATGATTGCTAAGCTGCCCATTATTGCCACTGAAGTAAACGGCATCCCTGAAGTCATGAGAGACACAGGAAAATTGATTAAGCCGCGCGATCCTATTGCTTTGATCACCTCCATGACTCAGATCTATGAAACATCAAAACGTGATCGCGACGCCATTGGTGAAAAAGCATGGCAGCATGTTAATAAAAATTACTCAATCCCTGCCTTTAAAAAACAATTTTGGAGTTTGCCTCTCGTCAAAAAACTAAAGGAATAGTCATGCGCATTGCTTATGCTTCAACTTTTGATGCTAAAGATGTACATAATTGGTCAGGAACGCCATATCACATGTCTCAGGCATTATGCCATACAGGCATGGAGATTAATTACATTGGTTCGCTTAAGCGAAAATTACCACATGGTTTTAAAGCGAAACAAATTTTTAAAAAATACGTATGTGATCAACGCGAAAGTCCGCGCTTCAACATCACTGCTGCGCAACATTATTCGCAGCAAGTAGCGAGACAATTAGAAACATTATCGGTTGATGCTATCGTTTCACCGTTAATTAACCCCATTGCTTATTTAGACAGCGATAAGCCTATTGTTCTTTGGACGGATGCGGTTTATGCCTCGTTATTAGGGTTTTATCCACCGTTTGCTTACCATTCCGCAAATACAATTTCGCAGGGTAATCAAATCACAGCGTCTTGCTTAGATCGTTGCAAATTAGCTATTTTCTCATCTGATTGGGCGGCCAATAATGCCATTGAATTGTATGGCGCGAACCGAGACAAAGTGAAGGTTGTTCCCTTCGGCGCGAATATTGATCAGCATCCAAGCTTAAGTGAAATACGTGATATTATTAAGCAACGTGCGCAAGATAAAATTAAATTATTATTTTTAGCCAAAAGTTGGGAACGAAAAGGCGGCGACATTGTGTTGGCAGTGGCCAAAGCATTACATGAAGCAGGCTGCGCTGTTGAGCTAACCGTTGTTGGCTACGCTCCTCCTAATCTTTGCTCCATCCCATCTTATGTGACCTGTTTGGGATTTGTTTCCAAGCATAACGCAGAAGGTAAACAACGCATTCGTCAATTGTTAGCAGACACTCACTTTTTATTTGTCCCTTCTCGTGCAGAAGCTTACGGCATTGTTTTTTGTGAAGCGAATGCATTTGGAGTGCCTTGCTTGACGACTTACATAGGCGGCATTGGCACTATTGTGAAAAATCATGTGAATGGTATGACATTTGGGCTGAATGCATCGGTGAGTGAATATTGTAATTATATTGTTGACCTCATGAGCGATCGTTCTCGGTATGAAGAAATGGCGTTTGCGGCTTATCATGAATATGAAAGTCGGTTAAATTGGAAGGTAGCGGCTAGCCAGGTGAAGCAATTGATTTTAGAAAGTTAGATATACCCCGTAACAGATCAGTGGGGCACTGCCATCATTGCGAGCCACTACTGTCATTCCCGCGAAAGCGGGAATCCATTTCAAGCATACAACAGAAGTATCGTT
>JBAQCP010000267.1:0-6999 GCA_049294295.1 Gammaproteobacteria bacterium
GCTACGCAGCTACGCTCGCAATGACGGCAGAATGGAGCAAGCTGTCACTAGGATAGGCGCTTGGAGCGGAAAACAACCGCCTATCCTAGTGACAGCTTGCGGGGAGGAGAAGACTAAAGCCTCAACAAATCATTAATCAACGCCTGTACCATCACAAAGATAATCACAAAAAACCCCGCCCGATATAAATTCAAAAGCACCTTCTCCGAAACAGGCCGCCGAATAATCGCCTCAATCGTTTGAATAAGCAAATGCCCACCATCTAATCCTGGAATGGGAAGTAAATTTATCACCCCAATAGAAATACTCAGAAACGCTAAAAAACTTAAAAATGCTAATATACCCATATTAAGTGCACCACCAGCATTTTGATAAATGGTAATCGGCCCGCCTAAGCTCTGTAAGGAAATTTTGCCCGTTATTAATTTTCCAAATAACATAAAGTTAAAGAAAGTTAAATTTTTCACTTGTTTCCAAGCTTCAGGAAGAGCGGCAATGGGTGAATATTGTATATGTTGAATGAGGTTAGGCGGCATTTTTAAAGGAATAGCAGGAATGAGAGGTAAGATACCTAAACTGGTTAATGGATCAGGCGTTAATTCATCCATGTGCCAATCAGCTAAATCTAAGTGATGTGCTTTAGTTGTTGTGATTTGTACCGTATCTTGATTGCCTAAATGTGTTAATAACTGAAGCAGAATACTATTCCATGTCTGAGTCTTTTCCCCATCAATTTGTACAATTTCTTGATTTGCTTGTAAGCCTGCTTTCGCAGCAATAGATTGCGGAGAAATATCCCCGATGATCGGCCGAATAGTATAAAAGCCTATCATGAAGATAATCCAATAAAGTGCCACCGCGCAGAGTAGATTCATAGCGGGACCCGCTAGTACGATCAAGCATTTTTTATAGTAAGGTTGATAGTTATAGGCTAGCCGGCGTTCGTGCGGTGCAACGTTTCCTTCGCGTTCGTCTAGCATTTTGACATAACCGCCTAATGGGACGAGAGCGAAGACGTATTCCGTGCCGGTTTTGCCTTTCCAACGCAGGAGCGTTTTACCAAAACCGATGGAAAAGCGTAGGACCTTGACACCTAGAAGACGTGCCGTGTAGAAGTGCGCCCATTCGTGGGTGCCTATGACGAAAAGAATGGTGGCGAGGATGGCTAGGATGGAGATTAGGGTTGAGATCATGAAACTCCTTATGTAACTGCATTTGAAATACTGTCATTCCCGCGAAGGCGGGAATCTATCCAGAACATGCACCAGGGTAACATTTAGGATGGGTTCCCGCCTTCGCGGGAATGACAGCAGTTATCCTGAAGGGTAATCATGCTAGCTATCTACCCATGACAGTTCTATGCCCCAGTTAGCTTATTAGACTTAATCCCCAATGATTTTAACCGATGCGTAATCTGATTAGCCGTCGCCACATCTTTAATCGGTCCAATTTTCACGCGATACAATGTTCCTGTATACGATGGGCTAGCCACATGCACAGGCATAGACAGTAAAGGCGTTAAGCGTTGCTGTAATTTTTGTGCTCTTGATCGATCTTTAAAAGCACCCACTTGTAAGTAAACGGAATCTGCTCGAGATTGGGGTTGTTCTCTTTCTGCTTCCCAGATAGGTTTGTATTTAGTTACGCGCGGTTTGTTCTCTGCAAGAAAGAAATCTCGGCTCTTACCCCAAGTACTAGGATCAATCGCTTCAATTTTAACAGGCGCCGTGCCGTGACCTAACATCCCTAATTTTTTAGCGGCGACATAAGATAAATCAAGGATGCGGCTATCTGCAAACGGACCTCTATCATTCACTTTGACAATAATCGTTCGCTGATTTTTTAAATTGGTAACATGTAGGTAAGTTGGCAGCGGTAACGTTTTGTGAGCAGCAGTCATTGCTAACATATCATAGCGTTCGCCACTAGAGGTGCGGTGTTCATGAAATTGAGTGCCATACCAAGACGCAAGACCCGTTTGTTGGAAATTTTTGCTGGAAGGCATGGTGTGATACGTTTTACCAAAGACACGATAAGTTGATAAATTACCGTATTTGGCGCGCGGTTCTACTTTAGGGACAGCATTAGGAATTTTAGTCTCATCCACATGGAAATTAGGCGGGCCATCTTTTCTGTGCATGTGGCTACAGCTGGTTAATAGCAGCATGACTAGCAAAGAAATACTGACCTTAACAAAACAAACCCACCTAATATGTTTCATGTTATTTCCCTCTTGCATCGGCGATTGCGGCAGACAATTGGTAAACAGCCATGGCATAAAGATCACTAGGATTGTAACGCTTGATCACCTCAAAATTATGGAAAACTAACCAATATTCTCGGCTATCTTTGCTGCGTAATTCGATGATTTTTGCTTTTAAATGCTGATCATCAATTGTTTCACTAGGAACGATGCCGTATTTAGCTAATTGAGATAATTCTAATGTTTTATTTAAGGTACGAGCGCGCATGTCCTGATCATAACGACCATTAAAGTTAGCAGGCATTGCGACTAAGCCATGTGTGGTCCAACCATGTTTTTGATAGTAGTTAGCAATACTACCAATCACATCAACTTCATTATTCACTAAGTCAATTTTACCGCTCTTGGAAAAGTTCACAGCATAATAACGATAGCTGCTAGGCATAAATTGTGGTTGGCCCATAGCGCCAGCGTAAGAGCCTAATATTTTTAATGGATCCGTCTTTTGCTCACGCGCTAATAATAGAAACTCAACTAATTCACTTTTGAAAAACTTCGAGCGGCTAGAGCTGCTGAAGGCGATATTACTTAAGGCATCGATCACACGGAATTCGCCTTTATTTTTGCCGTATTTGGTTTCAACGCCTATTGTTGACACAATAATGCTAGCAGGAACGCCGTAAGTTTGTTCTGCACGGCGTAACGCACTTGCATATTTATTCCAGAATTTAACGCCGCCTTCAATGTGGCCTTTAGTAATGAAAACGCTTTTATACCCTTTCCAGGAAGCCTTTTCTAACGGTTTATTGATACTCTTCAGCACCGCAGGGCGTACTTTCACTTCACTGAATAGTTTTTCCAGGTCTTGTTTTTTAAAGTTGTGTTTTTGCACCATCATTTGAATGAAGGCTTGGACGTCAGCGCGACTAGTGAAATATGTCTCGGCATGAGCGAAAGTACTAAAGAGAATGGAGAAGGCTAGGATGCTTTGAAGTAAAAGTCGTCGCAACATGCGGTTAGTCCTTTAAGTCGTTCGTTTTTGGAACCCGGCAGGAAATCTGCCGGGCTACATTTATTTAGGTTGCTACTAACTTTCTATGTGTCTGTATCGACATTAAGATGCCGAAACTAGCCATCATGGTTACCATTGACGAGCCGCCGTAACTCACTAGCGGTAATGGAATTCCTACTACTGGTAGTATACCTGTAACCATTCCCATATTAATAAAGAAAGAAACAAAAAATGTAAATGTAATACTGCCTGCTAACAGCCGTGAAAAAGTATCTTGTGCATTAATTGTAATATAAATCCCGCGTGCAACGACGAGCATGAACAAAATAATCAGCATGACGCTGCCAACAAAGCCCAATTCTTCCCCGCAAACAGCAAAAATAAAGTCGGTTGAATGTTCAGGTAGAAAATGTAGGTTAGATTGTGTGCCATTTAGCCAGCCTTTACCAAATAATCCGCCTGAGCCAATGGCAATTTTGGATTGGATAATATGATAGCCAGTGCCTAAGGGATCATTTTCAGGATTGATGAAGGTTAGTACTCGCTGGCGTTGATAGTCATGCAAGATATACCAGGCAAACGGGATGCATACGCCTATACCGCCTAGTAACGTTGCGATAATTCTAAAGCTTAATCCTGCCAAAAATAAGACACTACCACCCGCTATGGCTAATAAAATAGCGGTTCCTAAGTCGGGTTGCTTAGCGGTTAGCAAGGCAGGGATCAGGATAATAGGCGTGGCCATTAATACGGAATGTAATTTAATGGGTAGATGGATGCGGTGATAATACCAGGCTAATAGGAGCGGAATTGCGAGCTTCATTAACTCTGCCGGTTGAAAATGCATAAAGCCGAAATTTAACCAGCGCTGCGCACCCTTGCCAATATGGCCAATAATTAAAACAACCACCAACAAAATCATGCCAACGGCATAAATCCAAGGCGCTGAGCGTAATAGAGAGACGGGCGGAATTTGGGCGAATACAAACATAATGCTAAAGGCAATCATGAAGTGAATCATTTGAAATTCTAAGGCATGCAAACTTTGATTGCTGGCGCTGTAAAGAATAAATAAACCGGCCGCTGCCAATAATAATAAAAATGTCAGCAGCGCCACATCAATATGAATATGCTGCCAAAAAGAATGATCATGCGTTGGTTTTTTCAGTTTTTGCTTGAGGTTGTCTAGCATGCTTAGTTCCTAAGTAATAATCGAGCATGGCGCGCGCGGTTTCAATGGCGACATTGCTGTTTTCGCTAATAATAGCGAGGGCTATTTCCGGTTTTTCGATTGGGGCAAAGGCAATAAATAAATGATGATCGCGGAAGCGTTCTGGGATAGTACTTTGATTATCCACTTCTTCTGGATTGCCGCGTTTGGCAATCACTTGAGCCGTACCTGTTTTAGCAGCCACTGTATAGGGGCGTTTGCCAAACCGAAAAGCGGTTCCCCCAGGTGTTTCAACAACGTCTTGCATGGCATCAATTACAATATCCCAGTTTTCTTTATTGCGTAAGGTGACTGATTCTAGCGGAATCGGTTGTTGGATATTATATTCGCTGCCGGGCGCTTGCTCACCCATGAGTAAATAAGGCATAAAGCGTTGACCGCGATTGGCCATAATGGCAACCGCATTGGCTAGCTGCAAAGGCGTTGCTTGCATAAACCCTTGCCCAATCCCTGAGATAACCGTATCGCCTTCGTACCAATGTTCGTGTTTCATTTTGCGTTTCCATTCGGGGGAGGCAACGGTGCCTGCTAATTCATCGTCTAGGTCGATGCCGGTGGGTGCGCCATAGCCAAACTGATTTAAAATATCATCCATGCGCTTGATGCCTAAGCGCGTGGCTAATTCAAAAAAGTAAATGTCGCAGGAAGAGGTGATGGCACGGCCAATATCGACTTGTCCGTGGCCTTTTTTCTTCCAGTCACGGAATTTATGGTTGTTATTGCGTAGTTGGAACCAGCCTGGATCAGAAATCGTATAGTCTTCATTCACGATATTGGTATCTAAGCCCTGCAATGCGAAATAAGGTTTGATGGTGGAAGCTGGTGGATACAGTCCGCGTAGGGCGCGATTGTAGAGCGGTCTATCCGCCGAATTATGCAGCTTTGCGTAATCTGCTTGGTTAATACCTAATACAAATAGGTTGGGGTCATAGCCTGGTTTACTAACCATGGCGAGCACTTGGCCGGTGGCCGGTTGAAGAGCAACCACAGCACCTCTATGGCCATTTAGTGCTTTTTCCGCAATAAATTGTAGTTGGCTATCAATCGTCAGATAAAGATTTTTACCTGGTGTGCTGTGAATTTCTTTTAGAATGCGTAACGGTTTGCCGCTGGCATCATTTTCGACACGTTGGTAGCCGGTGCGCCCGTGCAATTCTTCCTCATAATATTTTTCAATGCCGGATTTGCCTATGTAATGGCTAGCCCCGTAATTACTTTGATCAATTTCATTTAAATCTTGGGTATTAATTCGTCCTTGATAGCCAATCACATGGCTAAAGGTTTCATTATAAGGGTAGTGACGCATTAAGCGGGCTTTGACGACAAAGCCAGGAAAACGATGCTGATTTTCAGCAAAACGAGCAACTTCTTCTTCAGTAAGACGTAATTTGAGTTGAATTTCTTCAAATCGGCGATGTAGCTTCACTTGGCGCTGAAATTGATTGATGTCGCTATCGCTGAGTGTAATGATTTTACTAATTGCTGGCAGCATTTTGAGCATATTTGGTGTTTCAAATGGCACAACCACTAAACTAAAGACCGGCGTATTTTCTGCGAGCAGCAACCCATTGCGATCATAAATTAAACCACGAGAGGGTTCTATGGGGACAAGATCTAACCAATTGTTAGTCGCTTGCGTACTGTAATCTTCATTTTTATGAATTTGCAGGTAGGCTAAACGCGCAATTAGTAGAAAAACTAACGCGCAGAGAAAAATTAAAGCAATAATTGACCGTTGAGCAATTAATTGAATTTCTCTATGATGATTCTTAATGGTAATACGTTTTTTTTGCATATGGGCCATATTGCTATCAGTGTTGACCATATCTTAGCGTTAATCAAAGCGATAGCCAACATCCAAAGAGAGGGGAATTGTCATGCCGGAATTATGGTCAGACAATCCAGCGTTAGAATAATGCACGGCGTGAACGCCGACGGATAGCTTTTCAGATTGGCCAAATAATACACCAATGCCAAAACGGTCTTGAAAGGCGAAGTGAATACCTAAATTACGATAACCAATATGGGTATGGTTTAAATAAGCGAGACCGATACTGATATCTAAAAAGGGATGAATAGGCCCGCGTTGTCTAAACTTATAGCGAATAACTGGTGCAACTGAATAAATATTTAGGGTGGTGTAGTAGGGGGTGTTAACTGAAAAATGAGAAAACCCACCATCAAAAAAGATATTGAATGTGCGCCAGTGAAAACAGTCAGGATCGTAATTAAACATTAGTTGGTAGCCATGCAAGGATGGCGGCTCGATGGAATAGGCAGCATAGCTGACATTCGCGCCGTAATGCGGTGTGGCGGTTGCTGTTATGGGTAACAGGCAGCAGCATAAAGATAATATTAAAGAAAATGCGCGTACGATCATTATATAGGTATCATCCTTAACACCGAGGTGCTTATCCTAGCATGAGGATCTACGGCTGTCATCCAGAGTGCGGTAAGCGTAGACCAGATGGAGCCAGTGCCGTCATTGCGAGCCACTACTGTCATTCCCGCGAAAGCGGGAATCCATTTCAAGCATACAACAGAAGTATCGTT
>JBAQCP010000268.1:0-4694 GCA_049294295.1 Gammaproteobacteria bacterium
AGCAAACCCGGATTTCGCTACGCTCCATCCAGGCTACACCCAAACAAACATACCAAGGAGAGCCCCATGCACGGATTGCAGAACCCTAAACTATTCAAACAAGCCTGCTACATAAACGGTGAATGGATATCGTCTGATACCAATAAAACATTCCCCGTAAAAAATCCAGCCGATAATCAAGTCCTGGGCCACGTCCCTGATTGCAATCAAATAGAAACTGCCCGTGCAATTGATGCGGCTTATCACGCATTAACAACTTGGCGAACAAAAACCGCCAAAGAGCGTTCCGATTTACTCTGGAAATGGGCCCATCTAATAGATGAGAATAAAAATGATCTAGCTCGCTTAATGACCTTAGAGCAAGGCAAACCCTTAACAGAAAGCTTGGGTGAAATAGATTATGCCAATAGCTTTATCAAATGGTTTGCAGAAGAAGCTCGCCGCGTCTATGGTGATATTATTCCCTCTAATAAAGCAAACCAGCATTTACTTGTCATCAAACAACCCATTGGGGTGGTAGCGGTCATTACACCTTGGAATTTTCCAACAGCAATGATTACGCGTAAATTAGCACCCGCATTAGCGGTAGGCTGTACTGTTGTTGTAAAGCCCGCAGAAGATACACCATTTAGTGCGCTAGCATTAGCGGTCTTAGCAGAACAAGCCGGTATTCCAGCGGGTGTCTTAAATATTATTACAGGTGATTCCAAAATCATTGGCAATGAAATGACTGCTAATGCGTTAGTGCGTAAATTGTCATTTACAGGTTCAACGGCAGTGGGCCAAATATTGATGAAACAGTCAGCACCGACTATCAAAAAATTGTCATTAGAGCTGGGTGGCAATGCACCTTTTATCGTGTTTGACGATGCTAATTTAGACGAAGCCGTAAAAGGTGCAATGGCTTCTAAGTATCGCAACACAGGTCAAACTTGTGTTTGCGCTAATCGTATTTTTGTACAAGACGCCGTCTTTGATGAGTTTACTAAAAAATTAGTAGCTGCTGTAAAGAAGCTAAAAGTAGGTGAAGGATTATCGAAAGATGTACAGCAAGGCCCACTTATCAATAGTAAAGCATTAGAAAAAGTGAAAGAACATATCGCAGATGCAAAAGAAAAAGGTGGTGAAGTGATCTTGGGCGGAAAACCTCATGCACTAGGCGGTTTATTTTTTGAGCCTACTATTATTTTGAATGCTAATGAAACAATGCGTTTAGCGAATGAAGAAACATTTGGCCCTGTTGCCCCATTGTTCCGATTCAAAAGTGAAGAGGATGCGATACAAATGGCTAATAATACCGAATTTGGTTTGGCAGCTTATTTTTATAGCAATAATATAGATCGTATTTGGCGAGTAGCTGAAAGATTGGAATCCGGCATGGTTGGGATCAATACCGGCATTGTATCGACAGAAGTCGCGCCTTTTGGTGGTGTAAAACAATCAGGTATAGGACGTGAAGGATCTAAATATGGTCTAGATGATTATTTAGAGATTAAATATTTATGCATGGAAAGTATTAGTTCTAAAGTGTAGTTTAGGGCGGTCACCGCCATCATTGCGAGCCACTACTGACTTCGCGCGGGTATGACAGTTTTTATCAAAATTAACTGGACACTAGTGGCTGTGGCTTGGTTCTTTCTAGCATTTCTAACAAGCATTATTTTTTATGAGAAGATAATTTTTCAACGATATGATCTAGTTTACGAATGATGTCATTAATATTATCAATCCACACTTGTGAATTATTTTCTGACATATTGTTTTCAATTTCATTGCTCACCGCAATAATTTTTTTATCAGCTTCGACTAGCAGTTCAACAATGTGTTGGTTAGGCATGGTGGCTCTCCCTTGGTAATTGTAGCCCGCATTTCGCTTGGCTGTATGCGAGCTACATCGTTTAGATTTACCCTTATTATGCACTATTTAGCGCATTAACAAAGAGTGTCTTTTTTATCCATTTGATAATTAATGCTAAATTTCAAACTTGATACCTTGGGCTAATGTCAATTTGGCTCCCCAATTTATCGTATTTGTTTGTCTACGCATATACGCTTTCCAAGCATCTGATCCCGCCTCACGACCACCACCGGTATCTTTCTCTCCACCAAATGCACCGCCAATCTCAGCCCCAGAGGTGCCAATATTCACATTGGCAATGCCGCAATCACTTCCTCGAGCAGAAAGGAAAATTTCCGCATGCTGTAAATTTTGCGTGAAAATGGCAGAGGATAAACCAAAGCGAGAATGATTTTGCATCGCAATCGCTTCATCTAATGTGTCATATTTCATCACATATAAAATAGGTCCAAATGTTTCTTTCTGTACAATTGCACTATCATTTTTAGCTTCGATAATAGTTGGTTCAACGTAAAATCCAGCTTGATCTAATGCACGGCCTCCACATAAAACCTTACCACCTTGCTTTTTAGCTTCTTCAATCGATTTTAAAAATTGATCAACAGCCGATTGATCAATCAACGGCCCCATTAAATTATGTTGATCAAGGGGATCACCAATACGAATTTTACCGTAAGCATTAACCAGTGTTGGAATGAGTTTTTCATAGAGTGAAGCATGCACGATTAACCGACGTGTGGTGGTACAACGTTGGCCAGCTGTTCCGATGGCACCAAATACAATGGCAGGAATAGCCAAGGCTAAGTCTGCGAATTCGTCCACAATAATGGCATTGTTGCCGCTTAATTCTAATAATGTTTTACCCATGCGCTCAGCCACCATAGTGTTCACTGCTCGGCCTACTTTTGTTGATCCTGTAAATGACACCAGCGGAATGCGCACATCTTTAGCCATTTTTTCGACTAATTCATTTTTGCTAGAAATGATTAGTGAGAACACACCCTTATAACCATAATGTTCCAACACCTGATTACAAATATGCTGTACGGCTATCGCACACAAAGGTGTTTTAGGCGAGGGCTTCCAAATAACGGTATTACCGCAGATAGCAGCAACAAAAGCATTCCAAGACCAAACCGCAACTGGAAAATTAAAGGCGCTGATCACACTCACTATACCTAATGGCTGCCATTGCTCATACATGCGATGTTCAGGTCTTTCAGAGTGCATAGTATTGCCATATAGCATGCGCGATTGTCCAACAGCAAGGTCGGCCATATCAATCATTTCTTGGACTTCACCATCCCCTTCTTGTTTAGATTTGCCCATTTCTAACGATACTAATGTGCCCAATGCATCTTTATTTTTTCTTAATTCTTCACCAATAGCTCGAACAATCTCGCCGCGCTTAGGTGCTGGCACTTTACGCCATTCAGCAAATGCGAGCTGCGCTTCGGCAACAATATGCTCATAATCAGCATCCGATGCATTGTAAACAGAGGCAATGACTTCACCATTTGCAGGATTATAAGAAACAATTTCGTCAGCCTGTGTCGCAGACCACCAATGGCTGCCAGTGCTAGCACCTTTGTTATTTTTATTTAATTGTAATGTTTTTAACAAATCCATATAAACCTCTTATGCGTAATATTCACCAAACTGATTTTTAAGTACATCGTCAAATGCGAATTGTTCTTGCAAAACAAAACCACTATATTTTTTTGGATTATTCAGCACTAAATCTAATGCGGTACAAATGCCAGATGCGGTGGTTAATTGAATAGCTGACCAACGATGTCCACCTAATATTTTAGGATAGAATTTTTTAACATAATTTTGTTCGACATATTGATTGTCTTGATGCCCAGTGACTGAGACATAAACTAAAACAACATCTTGATAAGTTTTAGGAATAGCATTTTCAAAAATGCGTTTTAGCGTCTCTCTATCTTCATTCAAGCGCAGGTCATTCATTAAGAAACGCATTTTGGAGCAATGCCCTGGATAGCGAATAGTTTTATAACTTAGATTTTTTACTTTGCCATGATAAGTATTAACAAGGCTGCCAATGCCGCCTGATGTGTTAAACGCTTCATAGGTCAAACCATCAATTTTGATTTCTTCTAAGCCTTCTAGCGGTAAAAGCTCAACATGCTGACCGCGCTCAACAGCTTGGCAGCTATTACCATATTCATTAATTAAGCCATCAGTAGACCAGGTGAGAGAGTATTGAAGTGCGTTGCTAATGTTTGTTGGTAGCGCACCGACACGCATTTTAACGGTATCAAGTGTTGGGAAGTGACGCATTAATTCATGGGCAACAATACTAATAAAACCTGGCGCTAAACCACATTGAGGCACAAATGCAGATGTCGCTTGTTTAGAAACTTCTAACACTGTTTTGGTTGTTTCGACATCTTCTGTTAAATCAAAATAATGTACGTTGCATTCGGCGGCAGCTTTAGCAATGGGAACATTACAATAAAAGGGAAGTGAAGAAATAACAGCGTTTATTTTATTCTTTTTTAAAAAGTCGGAAACAGCTTGAATGTCATTTGCGTCTAACTGGGCATATTTGAAATTTGTTAATTGACCTAATTTAATGGGATGTGGATTTTCTGCTTGAATATCAGCAAGGTGTACAAAATACTTATCTGAACTGGCGAGTAAGTGTGTAATAAGTGAACCAATCTTGCCAGCGCCTATAACTAACACGTGATGCATGATAAAACTCCCTTTATCTAAATCCATCGAGGAAGCTATGATAAAGAGGAAATGAGGAAGAGGGAAGAGAATTGCGAACCGTTGGTAGCTGCAAGACTGAGCTATCTAAAGT